>JAKPBL010000144.1 GCA_029778965.1 Bacteroidota bacterium | reverse complement strand
GGTAACGGTTGTAAAAATCGACATTGGTATAAATGATCGGCCGAACGCCATAGTGCAGCTCGAGCCGGTCGAGAAAGGCCTTTACTTCGGTGCGCAGTTTGTCGGCGCTGGCGCCGTACGCCTGCTCTACGTCAAGCACCGGCGGCAGATCGCCTTTCGCCAGTTCCACCCGTCTGATGAAATTTTCGGCCTGGTCGGCCCCGCTCTTGGGCGCCAGGAAAAAATGATACGCGCCCCGCGGCAGACCGGCATCGCCCGATTTCTCCCAGTTGCGTTTGAAAAAAGGGTCCATATTGCCCAGTCCTTCTGTGGCTTTGATAAAAACAAAGCCGATACGCACGCCTTCCACTTCCATTTGCTGTACAGCGGCCCAGTTGATACGCTGCTGGTATTTGGAAACGTCGATGCCATGAATGGAGAAATCGGTCGGGATATCGATGCCAAACGCATCGAACCGTTCAAAATCGGGAAGGGTTGATTTGTACCACCACCAGGCGCCCGCTGCCAGCAACGCCACCACCAGTACGGCCAGGAGGGATCGGGGACCAGGTATCACCCGCACATTCTTTTTCGCCATCAGGGCCCAAAATTAGACTAAGTATATTTGTTCCATGTCTCAATTTTCAGACAGTATCAACCTGCTGCGAAAGCTGACTTTCAGGCGGGCCTGGAATGCCGCGAAAGTACTGGCCAGCTATTATACCAGCAAGATCAGCAGGCGGCCGGTGCAGTGGGGGTTGCCCATTTCCGTTGCCTTTGAACCCACTACTTCGTGCAACCTGCGGTGCCCCGAATGCCCCAGCGGCCTGCGCGCTTTTACCCGCCCCACCGGCATGCTGGAAAAGGATTTTTTCAGGGATACGATCGACCAGTTGTACAAAGACATTTTCTACCTGATCTTCTATTTCCAGGGCGAGCCCTACCTGAACCCGTCTTTTCTCGACATGGTGAAATACGCGGGCGACAAGGGTCTTTATACCGCCACTTCCACCAATGCCCATTACCTGACCGATGCCAATGCACGGAAAACCGTTGAAAGCGGGCTCGACCGGCTGATCATTTCCATCGACGGCATCACCCAGGAGGTCTATCAGCAATACCGGGTGGGCGGTAATCTCGAGAAAGTGCTGCAGGGCGCCCGTAATATCGTGAAATGGAAAAAAGAACTGCGCAGCCGTACGCCCTTCGTCATATTCCAGTTCCTGGTGGTAAAGCCCAATGAGCACCAGATCGATGCGGCAGGGGCTCTCGCCCGCGAGATCGGTGTGGACGCTATCTGGTACAAAACGGCCCAGGTGTATGATTACGAAAATGATCCCCATCAACTGATCCCATCGCTCGACAAATTCAGCCGTTATAAACGCAGCGCCGGCGGAGCCATGCGTCCCAAAAACGCCTTGAGCAATCACTGCTGGCGGGCCTGGCACGCGCCGGTGATCACCTGGAACGGCCTCGTGGTGCCCTGTTGTTTCGATAAAGATGCATTGCATCGCCTGGGCGACCTGAAGCAACGTTCTTTCAGGGAGGTATGGCACGAAAAAAGCTACCGCGATTTCCGCGGCCGCCTGCTGCAGGGTCGCGCCAACATCGATATTTGCGCCAATTGCTCGGAGGGCACAAAAGTTTGGGGCTGAGACATTAACAATAGCTCTAATCGCGTTTTACGTATTTTCGGGATTGAATCTTGCATATGAGTCTTAGCAAAGACATTAACCAGACCAGGTTCAGGAGTGAATATGCCAAAGCGATGTTAAACATCCTTTTCACCAACAACTGGCTAATGGAAAATACACGGAAGCACCTCGACCGGTTTGATCTTACCCCGCAGCAATTCAATATACTGCGTATTTTACGCGGTGCAGGCACGCCATTGAGCACCCTTCAGATCCGGCAGCGCATGCTCGATAAGATGAGCGATACATCGCGCATTGTTGACCGCCTGGTTAAAAAGGAGCTGGTGGAAAAGGTTGTCTGCCCTTCAGACCGGCGGCTGGTCGACGTAAGCATTTCGGAACGGGGGCGAACGCTGCTCGCCGATATCGATGTGGTGGAGCCCGAATGGGAGAAATTACTTTTCAGCATAACCGAAGAAGAGGCAATGCAGTTGAGCCTGTTGCTCGATAAATTGCGCAATTCGACCGATTGAAGACATGTTATTAAAAAAAGGATGGCTCGCGCTGGTAACCGTATTATACGTTACGGCGAGCCCTGCACAAACCAAAGACACCGTGCCCGCCGAGTTCAGGGCCGCCTGGATCGCTACCGTCGATAACATCGACTGGCCCGATAAAGGCACTACCGATCCCGCCACCCAGAAAGCGCAGTACCTGCGAATACTGGACATGCACGTGCGCAACGGCCTCAATGCCGTGATCGTACAAATCAGGCCCGCCGCAGATGCTCTTTATCCCTCCCCGTATGAGCCCTGGAGCGAATGGCTGACCGGCCGCCAGGGCCGCGCCCCGGTGCCTTATTACGACCCGCTGCAGTTCATGATCGCCGCCGCGCATGAAAGGGGCCTGGAATTTCATGCCTGGCTGAACCCGTACCGCGCCATCTTCAGCCTGGGTAAAACCATCACGGCCGGCAGCCACATCACCCGCAAACATCCCGAATGGTTCCTGAACTACGGCGATAAGAAATATTTCGACCCGGGCAATAAGCAGGCGCAGGAATTTGTAGTGAAAGTGGTGCGCGATGTGGTGAAACGCTACGATATAGACGGCATTCATTTCGACGACTATTTCTATCCCTACCGCATCGCCGGAAAGGAGTTTCCCGATAATAAAACTTACCAGCGGTACGGCGCCGGTATGGCGCGCGACGACTGGCGGCGCAGCAATACCGATTCCATTATTGTACTGCTGAGCAGGGCTATTAAGGCCGAAAAGCCCTGGGTGAAATTCGGTATCTCTCCTTTCGGTATCTGGCGGAACAGCGACAAGGATTCGCTGGGCAGTGAAACCAAAGGCGGACAAACCAACTACGACGATCTCTACGCCGATATCCTGCTCTGGCTTCGGAACGGCTGGATCGATTATGTAGCGCCGCAGATCTATTTTGAATTCGGACACCGGGCGGCCGCTTATGAAACCCTGCTGAAGTGGTGGGCCGAACACAGCTATGGCAAGCATTGCTATATCGGCATCGGCCTCTATAAGGCCAATACCAATGCCGCCTGGCGCGATAAAACCCTGATCCCCCGCCAGATCCGCGAAGCACGGGAAACACCGGGCGTGCAGGGCGCTATCTTTTTCAGCAGCCGCAGCTTTGTGAACAACCCGAACGGCTGGAACGACAGCCTCCGGCTCGACCTCTACCGGCAGCCTGCCCCCATTCCGGTCATGCCCTGGTTGCCCGCCAGGCCGGCAATAACCTCCCGCTGACCATATAGTACACGATATACCCGCAGGATTGTGATTTTTTTACAATCCTGCTTTTATATTGTTCAGGTATCTGCCTTTCAGCCTGTTATAACGCGAACAGCCTGTTTTCACTGCCTATTACCAATATTTTAAGAAAACGGACCACGCCCGGTGCCCCTGTTTTTGTAAATTACGGCCTGATTTTTGTGGATCGGGCCGCTTTTTGTCAAAGCGGCCATAAACCCTAAAAATGTAAATGGCACTTAGTCAAGGTTTACAACAGAAGTTACTCCAGAAGCTGTCTCCCCAGCAGATACAGCTCATGAAGTTACTGCAAGTGCCGACTGCCAACCTCGAAGAGCGAATCAAGGAAGAGCTGGAAGAAAACCCCGCCCTGGAGCAGAGCGACGATGCGGAAGACAATTTTGAAGAGCCGCGCGATGAGTTTGAATCGGCCGACGAAGAGTATGAGAACGAAGGGAGCGAAGAAGATTACGGCAATATAGACATCAGTGAGTACGTGCATGAGGGCGATGACGAGATAGCCGATTACCGGATGCGCGACGAGAATTACCCGGAGATAGACGATAAGCAGGTGATGCCCTTTAAAGTGGAATCGACCCTGCACGATATGCTGGCCGACCAGTTGGGCATGCTCACCCTCGACGAGAAGAGCCGTAAGATCGCCGAGCAGATCGTAGGCAGCATCGACGACGACGGCTACCTGCGCCGGGAAACGGCTTCGATCCAGGACGATCTCGCCTTTAGGCAAAACATCGAAGCCGGCGAAGAAGAGATCGAAGACATCATCAGCATGATCCAGCGGTTCGACCCGCCCGGCGTCGCCGCGCGCGACCTGCAGGAATGCCTGCTGCTGCAACTCGACCGCCGCCGGTATGAAGGGCAGGCCGTTGAGCAGGCCATCGAAATACTTACCCGTTACTTCGACGAGTTCACCAAGAAGCACTACGACAAGATCCAGCGCGGCCTGAACATCAACGACGAAGAGTTGCGCGAAATCATCCAGCAGATCATCCGGCTCAATCCCAAACCCGGCGGCAACGTGGGCGAGGTCAATAAGGCCGAAAGCTATGTGATACCAGACTTTTTCATTTTTAACAACGGCGGCAAGCTGGAACTCACCCTCAACAGCAAAAACGCACCCGATCTGCGCATCAGCGAAGGGTATCGCGAAATGCTGAAAGAATACGACCGTGGCAGTAAAAAAGACAAACGGCAAAAAGAAGCGGTTCTCTTCATCAAGCAGAAGATCGACGCAGCCAAATGGTTCATCGATGCCATCAAGCAGCGGCAGCAGACCCTGATGATGACCATGCAAACGATCATGGACTACCAGCGGGAATTTTTCCTGACGGGCGACGAAACCACAATGCGGCCCATGATCCTGAAAGACATCGCCGAACGTACGGGCCTCGATATTTCGACCGTTAGCCGGGTGGCCAACAGCAAATTCGTGCAAACCGAGTTCGGCACCTATCGCCTGAAATTCTTCTTCAGCGAAAGCCTGAGCACCGAAAGCGGCGAAGAAGTATCGACCCGTGAGGTGAAGAAAATACTGAGCGACATGGTAGGCGATGAGAACAAAAGAAAACCGCTGAGCGACGAACGGCTGACCGAACTGTTACA
The DNA here is from genome assembly GCA_029778965.1 of Bacteroidota bacterium. GTDB lineage: Bacteria > Bacteroidota > Bacteroidia > Chitinophagales > Chitinophagaceae > Flavihumibacter. The sequence goes on along the minus strand of JAKPBL010000144.1, from coordinate 2,798 downwards.
GGAAAAAGGCTATAATATTGCACGGCGTACGGTAGCCAAATACCGCGAACAGCTCAATATTCCCGTGGCCCGATTAAGAAAGGAATTATAATGACCGACACCGCCATTAAACCATTGCCCCGCTTTTTCGGTGAACTGGTTTCCGTTCTCTTTCACCCCCTGTTTATCCCGACTTACATCACGGCTTTCCTGTTGTATGTGCATCCCTTCGCCTTTATGGGCGATACGGATTATTACAAACTGATCAAACTGCTGTCGGTGGTGGTCAACACCTGCTTCTTTCCCGCCATCACCACCCTGCTGCTGAAAAAGCTCGGCTTCATCAGCAGCCTTCGTCTGCCCACCCGCCAGGACCGCATCATTCCCGTCATCGCTTCGATGATCTTTTATTTCTCCATTTTTTACGTAAGCCGCAACCAGGTCGATAACCCGCCCGAGCTGGTGGCAATGCTGGGCGCCATATTCATTTCCAGCATTATCGCGCTTACACTAAACAACTTTATGAAGATCAGCCTGCACGCCATCGCCATGGGCGTTATGGTAGGGTTTTTCGCGCTGCTCGCCTGGAACAGCCTCATTCCCATGGGCATGCCACTGGCGCTGGCGTTGCTGATCGCCGGGCTGACCGGCACGTCTCGTTTGCTATTACAGGCGCATACGTCTAAAGAGCTGACGACTGGTTTCCTGACAGGCATTGCATCGATGCTGATAGCCAGCGTTGTGGCAGTGCCTTAAGCGCCTTTCCCGTTGAGGATTCTTGATTGCTGGATGTATTTCGGCGTGGGATGATAGATAAAAAGACAGGAACCGTTCTTGATGGTTTCTATCACTTCTTCCGACTCGATATCGGGAACCGCAGGACAACCATAGCTACGCCCGCAGACCTTATTGGTTTCCATAAAATCTTCGGCCGCATAATGCGCGCCATGTACCACGATGTTACGGGCCAGCGCCTTGTCGTTAAAACCACGTTCAACGCCGGCGATGCGAAGCGACAACCCATGCTCGCCTACATAGGTATTGCTGGTGATATAGAAACCGAGGCTGCTCTGGTGTGATTGCGGCTTGTTGGAGAACCGTGTGGCAAATTCTCTTCCGCTGTTACGGCCATGCGCCACATAGGTGCGCAGCAGCAAGACGCCCTGCTGCAGGTCGATGATGTACAACCGCTTTTTGGCAGAGCTCTGGCTGAAATCGCAAATGGTCAGCACACCGGGGTTATCGAGCTGCCGGCGATGGCGGAGAATGCAATATCCCTTCCAGGCATATTGAAATGCTTTTTTCGACAGGCCTTCCTGTTGCAGGTCGAGCGCGCCGTACAATGAGTCGCCCTGCAGGGCAAGCGCCTTGTTCCAGGCGCCGGTGGCAGCGCCGGAAATGATGCTATTGCCGGGGCCTGCAGCAGCGCCGGAACGGGTTGAAGAAGCGTGTTTGGCCAAAAGGCTGAACGGAAGCGCCAGGAAAAAGGCTATCCAGCCATACTTGCGTACAGTTTTCATGGAACGGACTTTCAGTAACCCGTATAACGAACCATTTGCCGGTTTAGTATCCCGGCCTCTTTTTTCTTTCAGGGAATTTTACCAGCCAGCAGTACTTTTAATACAGGCTCGGGTTGCTGTTCACGAAATTCACCAGCGCGGCCGAATTGCGCAGCCGGAGCTTCTTGAGAATATTATGACGGTGCACTTCCACTGTTTTCAGCGAGATATCAAGCTGCAGGGCGATCTCTTTAGACGAGTTTCCGCCTTTGATCAGGTGGATAATCTGGATTTCCCTTTCCGTTAAACTGCGCACATCAGGCTCGTCGCCCGCCGATTCGTTCAATTGCTCTGAGATGATATTGCGTATCTCCTCGCATACGTAACGATTGCCCTTATCGACCTCCAGGATCGCCTTGACCATTTCGTCTTTACTGCTGTTTTTTGTCACATAGCCATGCGCGCCCACCTGCAGCATTTTGCGTGCATAGGCCGGCTGGGAATGCATGGAAACACCGATTACCTTGCTGTTGGGAGAATATCGCCGGATCTGCCCGGTGGCGTCGAAACCGCTGATAGGAGTCATGTTGATATCCATCAGAACAACGTCGGGCTGCAATTTTTTGGCCATTTCAATAGCCGTTTCGGGGTCGCCGTAATCGCCCAACACTTCAAAACGCGGGTCATTGCCCAGCACAAAACTCCAGGTTTCACGGATCAATTTATGATCATCCACAATGATGATCGTCACTTTTTCACTGCTACTCATTTTTCTGTAGGGTATGGGGTACTGTTATAACCAGCCGGCATCCATTTCCGGGCGATGTCAACACCTGCATATCACCATTGAACAACGCTGCACGGCTGTAAATATTTGACAAACCTACGCCATTCTTTCTTTTTGCCATCGGCAAATCGAACCCTACGCCATCGTCGGTAATCTCCAGGCGGATGTGTTTCGCGTGGTATGAAATGTCGATCAACAGGTTCGTTGCTTTTGCGTGCTTAAGAATATTATTCACCTGTTCCTGGATAACCCTGAACAGCATCAGTTTTTGTTTGGGAGGCAGCAACAGGTCGAGGTTGTGATCATAGGTGAACTTCGCTTTCAGTTGCCGTGTCAGGTTGATGTTCTGCACCAGGTCATTCACCGACGAGATCAGCCCGAGGTCACTTATACTGGCCGGCATCAGGGAACGGCTGAGCTCCCTGATCGCATGGATGGCGCTTGCAATGGCGTCTGAACTTTTCCTGATCATCTGCTGCTGCATGGCGCCATCGTTTTCGGCTACTTCCAGGAAGAGCTTGGCGGTTGACAGC
>JAKPBL010000125.1 GCA_029778965.1 Bacteroidota bacterium | reverse complement strand
CGTAACTGGAAGTTGGTTGAGCATTTACCCGAAACCAGCCAGCGCTACCAGAAACACATGCAGCAAACCCTGTTCAATGTGGTTCCCAATGAGTTCATTTTGTGCGAAGTGGGGTATCATTTTGCTCCCCTCCACAACTAAGAAAAAAGCCGTCTTAACCGAGACGGCTTTTTAGTTTTACCTTGCAGTATATTGTTTGCGCATGAAAGAAGTTGTTATTGTATCAGCCGTGCGCACGCCCATTGGCAGCTTTGGGGGTGCGTTGCTGTCTTTTCCGGCTACGCGCCTGGGCGCCATTGCTGTTAAAGCGGCCATAGAAAGAGCGGGCATTCAGCCTGCCGATGTTCAGGAACTGATCATGGGTTCGGTATTGCAGGCAAACCTGGGACAGGCGCCCGCCCGGCAGGCCGCCCGGTTTGCAGGACTGCCCGATAATGTGACCTGTACCACGGTTAACAAAGTATGCGCCAGCGGCATGAAAGCCATCGCGCTTGGCGTACAATCCATACTACTCAACGACGCAGACATAGTAGTGGCCGGCGGCATGGAAAGCATGAGCAATGTGCCTTTTTACGCAGACCACCTGCGTTGGGGAAACAAATACGGCGATGTCGCTTTTATCGATGGGCTGTCGAAAGACGGACTTACCGATGTATATGATGGAAAAGCAATGGGCTTCGCCGCTGAATTGTGTGCCAGCACCTGCGGCATCAGCCGCGAAGAGCAGGATGCCTTTGCCGTCAGCAGCTACCAGCGAAGCCAGCTTGCCTGGGAAAAAGGCTGGTTCGCCAACGAAATAGTGCCCGTGCCCATTCCGCAGAAAAACGGCGAAAGCCTGCAGTTCGACAAAGACGAAGAACCCTGGAAAGTCAAATTCGATAAGATAGCTTCACTTAAACCTGCTTTTAAGAAAGACGGCACGGTAACAGCAGCCAACGCTTCTACCATGAACGACGGAGCGGCGGCCGTCGTGCTGATGTCGGCCGAAAAAGCAAAAGCGATGGGCCTGCAGCCCCTGGCCCACATTATCGGTTATGCCGATGCCGAGCAATCACCTGAATGGTTTACTACCACGCCTTCGCTGGCCCTGCCCAAAGCCATTGACAAAGCGGGGCTCCAGGCAAGCGATATTGATTTCTGGGAACTGAACGAAGCTTTTTCGGTGGTCGGCATTGAAAACAGCCGGCGCCTGAAGCTCGATCCCGCCAAAGTAAATGTGCATGGCGGCGCCGTTTCACTGGGCCATCCCCTTGGCTGCAGCGGAGCCAGGATCATCGTGTCGCTTATCAGCATATTACAAATTCACCAGGGAAAATATGGTGCGGCCGGTATCTGCAACGGAGGAGGAGGCGCATCGGCGATGGTCATCAGGCGCGGCGAGTAACCGAACGAGGCGGCATTCCGGAAAATATAGTACTTTCCGATACCAAATTAACTGACTGACTATGATCCTTTCCCTTAAGGGCAGCCGGTATTGTGTGCGAGACCTCTTTTTCTGCTGCTGCTTCCTTTTCTTCCCGCTGCTTTTCGTTCCAGCCAGCGCAACAGCCGGTGGCCGGGCTTACCAGCAGGATACATTGCCCGTTAAAGGCATCGTAACAGACAAGACCGACAACAAACCCATCGCAGGCGCTACGGTCGAGAACATACACCGGCAGCGATCCACTTTTACCAATGCGCAGGGGAGGTTCAGCATCGCCGGCAGCATAGGCGACAGCATCCGCATCAGCTATACGGGCATGGAAAATATCACCGTCGCTTTTGACGGTGGCGAGTTAGCGATAGACATGATAAGGGCCAGCGGCGCCCTCGACGAAGTGATCGTGACCGGTTACCAGAACATCGACCGGAAGAAATTTGCCGGGGCCGCCGTATCGGTTAAAATGGATAATATCAAGATGGACGGTACGGCCGACGTAAGCCGTATGCTCGAAGGCAGGGTAGCGGGCGTAGCCATCCAAAACGTATCGGGTACTTTTGGCGCAGCTCCGAAAATCCGGATCAGGGGCGCCACTTCTTTGAATGGTGATAACAAACCCCTGTGGGTGGTTGACGGTGTGGTGCTGGAAGACCTTGTCAATATTTCCAACGACCAGTTGTCGAGCGGCGACCCGACCACGCTGCTTGGCTCGGCGGTGGCGGGACTCAATGCCAACGATATCGAAAGTTTCGAGATTTTAAAAGACGCGGCGGCCACTTCCCTCTACGGCGCGCGGGCCATGAACGGCGTGGTAGTGATCACCACCAAAAAAGGGCGGGCCGGCAAACTGTCGGTGAATTACAGCGGCAACTACGGCATGCAGTTCAAGCCCAGCTATGGCCAGTACAATATCATGAATTCGATGGAGCAGATGAGCGTACTGGCAGAGCTGGAACGGAAAGGAAGCCTGAACTCTACCATTCTTCGCCGGGCCGATAACGGTGTATATGGTAAAATGTATTCGCAGCTTTACCTTGACCCTTCCAACAATTTTCCCCTCGAAAATTCACAGACCGCCCGGAATGCATTCCTGAAAAGATATGCGTACGCCAACACCGATTGGTTCGATATCCTCTTCCGGAACAATTTTATCCAGGAACATTCGCTGAGCCTTTCCGGCGGTACCGACCGTTCGCAGAATTATTTGTCGCTCAGCTATTACGGCGACAATGGCTGGACGGTAGCCGATAAGGTGAACCGTTACACCATGAACTATCGCACCAATTATACCTTCTCCGACCGGTTCAGCGCGGGCTTTACCACGGTGGGATCAATGCGGCACCAGAAAGCGCCGGGAACGCTCGCCAGAAATCCCAACCCCGTTGAAGGCGCTTATGACCGCGACTTCGACATCAATCCTTTCAACTATGCGTTGACCACCAGCCGTACCATGACGGCTTATGACCAGAATGGCAACCGCGAATATTTCCAGCGCAACTTCGCGCCTTTCAACATTCTCGAAGAGCTGGAGAACAACAAGCTCGACCTCAACGTAGTGGATCTTCGCCTGCAGATGGACGCCACTTATAAACTGACAAAGAATTTCCGGTATGAGTTTCTCGGGGCGGTTCGCTATGTACGATCGACCCGCGAACACCAGATCACTGAATACGCCAATATGGCCAATGCCTATCGCGCTGCCGGTACGTCAGAGATAAGGCAACGTAACCGTTTCCTGTACCGCGATCCCGATAACCCCGAAGCCGAACCGGCGGTAGTGCTTCCCTACGGTGGTTTTTACAACCGTGCCGAAGACAACCTTACCAGCGTCGACGTGC
>JAKPBL010000257.1 GCA_029778965.1 Bacteroidota bacterium | reverse complement strand
CGTATGCCATATGGCTTTTGAGAACGACGACGTGAAAGCCTTCCGCGATTTGCAGCAAAAATTTCCGCAGGCATCATTTCAGCAGAACACGGACCTGTTCCAGCAGGAAGCGCTCTTTATTTTTCGCCAATCGGATCGTTTACCCGAGATCAAGCTTCACCTCAAAGGCACAGGTTTTCAACTAAAGGTGTGGGAGAGCCTGCTAAAAATTCCCATGGGTCGGTTGAGTACCTATGGCGCCATCGCCCTGCAAGTGGGCCGTCCCTCCGCGGCCCGCGCTGTTGGCACCGCCATCGGCAGCAATCCCGTTGCCTTCCTGATACCCTGTCACCGCGTTATCCAGTCTTCCGGCAGCTTTGGTGGCTATATGTGGGGGGCAAACCGCAAAGCGGCTATTATCGGGTGGGAAGGCGCGCAAACTGAAAAGAAGAACCTTCTTCCCTACGACGGGATGGTTCAGTACTACGGTAAATTGCTGGACCAGGCCGAGGCAAACGACTATTTCGATATACTGATGAAAACCATCGACTGGCGTAACGACGAAGCCATCATGTTCGGAAAACGCATCGTTACCAAACGAAAAGTGGCCTGGTATGGCGAAAAGCCTTTTGAATACACTTATTCGAACGTAACCAAATACGCTTTACCCTTTACCAGTGAATTACAGGCTTTACGATCGCTGGCTGAAACGGCTACCGGCGAAACCTACAATTCCTGCCTGCTTAATCTCTACCACGACGGCACAGAAGGCATGGCCTGGCACAGTGATGGAGAGCCCGATCTGAAAAAAGACGGCGCAATAGCCTCGCTCAGTTTCGGCGCCGAAAGAAAATTCGCCTTCAAACACAAGCAGTCTGGCGAGAAAATCGAACTGCAACTGGCGCATGGAAGCCTGCTGGTCATGAAAGGCAAAACACAGGCCTGCTGGTTGCACCGGTTACCACCCAGCAGGCTGGTTAAAGCGCCGCGCATCAACCTTACTTTCCGGACGATAATAAGTGACTAACAACCCGCCAGGGCGGCTTCTATCTCAGGGTATGCAAACTGGAAGCCCTGCCGGCTCAGCTTGCTGCTCGATACGGTACAGCTTTTCAGCACTTCGATGCTCATCTCTCCCAACACCAGCTTCAATATAAAACCGGGCACATGCAGGGGAATAAACGCTTTGCCGCGCAAGCGGCGTGCGAGCTGCAGGGTCAGGGTTTTGTTGCTGACGGGATGCGGCGCCACAGCATTGTACACGCCCGCAAATGCTGGATCGAAGATGGCCGCTTCATACAACCGTACCAGGTCGTTGATATGCACCCATGAGATGACCTGCCGGCCGGTGCTTAATATGGTCGCCATGCCGAAACGCAATGGTTTCCGGAACTCGGCCAGCGCACCGCCATCGGGCGACAATACAATGCCGGTACGCAAAACCGATAACCGCTTACCCAGGCCCTGCATGGGTAAAATCGCCTGCTCCCAGGCATGGCAGGTACTGCCCAGGAAATCGTCGTGCGCATGATCCGTTTCTATAAAAGGCTGCGGGTTCGGCACCTGCGGGTCGGGTCCGTACCAGCCGATCGCCGAGGCGCCGGCCACCGAAACGATCTTGTTGGGAATGCTGCTCACCGCTTTGCACAGCAATTCACCCGATAACACCCGGCTGTCGAGAATTTCCTTTTTGCGCCGTGCCGACCAGCGTTTGGCGGCTACATTGGCGCCGGCGAGATGAATGATAAGATCGGCCTCGGCGATGGCCCAGTCGTCGATGGTACCGGCGGCTACATTCCAGCAGGCATAACGTACAGGCGCAACCGAATTGTTGCCGCTGCCCGCAGACGCATCTTTCGTACCGCCTTCCCGCAGCAGTACAATAACGACATGCCCCTGCCTGGTAAGCGAGGCGGTGAGCGCTTTTCCTACGAGGCCCGTGCCACCTGAAATAAGAACCGTTGCCATAACCTTGTTTTAACCGGGTGAAAAAAGAAAGGCCCCTCGCAAAAGCATGGGGCCGACTATCCTTAGTGGATAAACAACTAAAAACAAACGCGTTTTCAAAATATTGGACAAAAACTTTCTAGTCGGGTTTTTTACCGTCCAGAAAAGTGTTAATAGTACTGATCCTTGTATTATTTCGGTCGTCCGTTTTCACCTCGTAATTGCTGTAGAAATTCTCGGCGGGCGAAACGGTGTTATAGAGTTCAAGATTGCGGCGGATATAGGCCGGCACAGTTTCAAACTCGTTGTTTGGGTCCGCAGCATTGATGTTGAACGACAGATTACGTAATTTCTGGATTCGCTCAGCGGCTTTACGCTTTTGTTCCTCTGCTTCGTCCGGCATAGCCGGTTCCTCAGCGGGAGGTACTACGGTATTCGAGTTTAGTGGTGCCCCAGGCTTATCCGCCGCGGGAGTATCATCTCTGAATACCAGTTGCATATCGAGAGCAGATTCCTCCGCTTTCTGTGGCATTGCCGGCAACGGTTCAGACACGACCGGTTCGGCATAAATATTGGAAGGCTTGGCCAAGTATCCTCCGGATACTGCAGACACCGGAGAATTCGTTTGGGGCAACGACGCAACAGACTTGTTTTCGGGGGTAGCGAAAGAAGATGCTGGCGAATCTACATTGGCAGCGCCACTGTTTCCGTATAAGTTTTCAACAGTAATTGTACGATCGTAGATTTCCGGTTCGAACTGCACACGCGGTTGTGCGGCAGGTGCGTCCTGCTCCACCAGCCGGGGTTGCAGCGCTTCGGGTAATACAGGCTCTTCGATCTTCACTTCCATCACCGGTTCCGTTTTCAGCACTACTGCCTCTTCGCGCACCGCTTCTGCTTTCGGCATCATCACCACCGCGCCGGTGGTGGCAGGCATCGCGGCAACGGGTTCCGTTGCTTTGGACTTCACTGTTTCTTTTACTTCGGGAGTCAGGGTCATCACGATCTTCTCTTCTTTCTTTTCTTCCACCGGCTTCTGCTCACGCTTGTTGAACGGATCCTTGTATTCGAAACCTGTAGCGATCAGCGTAATACCGATCTTGTCACCCAGCGTATTGTCATACCCCAATCCGAGTATCACATCGGTTTCTTCACCGGCATGGCTCAGCAGGTAGCTTTGAATTACATCCACCTCGTCCATCGTGAACTCATGCTCGCCTTCGGCGGAATTGATATTGATCAGTATCCAGCGGGCTCCCCTGATATCGTTGTCGTTCAGCAACGGCGAGTTCAGTGCGCTCTCGATGGCGATCTGCGCACGGTTTTCGCCCGAGGCGGATGCATTGCCGAGTATGGCTACACCACCGTTGCGCATTACCGTGCACACATCGGCAAAATCGA
>JAKPBL010000122.1 GCA_029778965.1 Bacteroidota bacterium | reverse complement strand
AGCGAGTAAGGGCGAATGGTCAGGTTTCCCGTAGCCTGCGCGGCAGGAAGAGTGCTGGCATTCGTACTGAAATAAGCGCCGAAGGGGCAACCACGGTGACAGAGGTCCCTCGCCTGGCAATTGGCCCGCCCGGTTACCGGTTTGGTAAGGTTGGCGGTACGTCCCATGATCACCTGCCGGGTCGAATAGGCTTTGCCGATCTGTGATTGAAAATGTTTTTCTACCGTATTCATTTCGAACGGCGGCTGGAAAGGACCATCCGGCAAGTGCGGAATGCCATCGCGGTTGCCGCTTACACCGATAAACGATTCTACATAATCGTACCAGGGCGCGAGGTCTTTGTAACGGATCGGCCAATCGATGCCATGACCATCGCGCAGATTGGCATCAAAGTCGATATCGCTCCAGCGGTAACAGGCCCTTGCCCATAGGAGCGACCGTCCACCCAGGATGTTTCCGCGCACCCAGTCGAACCGCTTGACCTCCTGGTAGGGGTTTTCGATATCGTTTATGTAAAAATGTTTGTTGTCTTCCCGCAGCGAATAATGCCGCGCGGCCACGTGTTTTTCCTGCTTGTCTTTGCGGGTGAGGGTACCGCGGTGCTCAAATTGCCAGGGATGCTTCGTGGCAGTGGGATAATTCGGATGCTTTACGGGCTCGCCCCTTTCCAGCAAGAGCACCCTGAGCCCTTTTTCACAAAGTTCTTTGGCGGCCCATCCGCCACTGATCCCTGATCCCACCACAATGGCGTCATAGGTGTTCTGCGGTATGGCCTTTGTGTTCAGGTAAACGGAATCGCCGGGCATTTCGATCTTCTTTTGACGGTAACTTACAGATAAAATCGGGAAAACGGCGGTCTGCCCGGCGAACAAATGAGCGCGGGGTAAAACGAAAGCAATTTGCGGTATAAGATAACGGTGTACGGCAGCCGAAAGCAATAACCCGCTTTGGGATATAATGCACTGGACCGGCCTCGCCGGCTGGGTGAAGAAGCAAGCCCGTTAAACGGCCTTTGCTCTTTTCTGCGATAAGAAGTGGTCTTCCATCGGGGTGGCCGACCATTCGTTGGTCGGTTCGATGATGGGACAGTTGTGGTTGCGGATCAGGGAGATCATTGTCCAGGCTTGTTCAATGAGCCCGCCACTGTCGACCGGCACCGGCCTTACGCGCGGATTTTCACGGGCAAGCACTTTGCCCTGCAGATCGAATAATGTGTGCTGAAAGAATTTAGCTTTAACCCCGCCGTCTTTACCAAAGACACAGTTGCCCAATAAAACGCCCATCACTGTTCCGTCGATCAGTGCGAGAATGTTATTGTGTATGAAAGCGATGCTGGAAGGGTCATTCCCGTTAAGCAGCGTCATACGGTTGTTTTTAGTGTGAGTAAATGGTTCCGCCGGCAAATTCGGAAAAAGCTGTTAACGGTATGTTACGTAATTGTTACCAAGTCTGTTTTTGGCTGTTGATCGGGAATTTTTGTGGAAAACTTTCCTGCATATATGCTCCTTAATCTGTGATGAGGTATTTTTCTACCGGTAAGCAGGTTACCCCTTCCACTTGCCGGTAGGAATCGGTGGTATAGATATGATCGATATTGCTTATCTGCACGCCTTTGCTGAATATACCGTGGCTGACGATCAGGTTCACTTCAGCGGCGCCTTTTTCCTTTAGCATGGTGGCGGTTCCTGCGAATGTGCCGCCGCCGTCGCAGATATCATCTACGATAAAGCAGGTTTTCCCGCCCAGGTTGGTCGCCATGGTGTTGAAGTGGGAGAGGGTACCTGTTTTAAGGTCGCGTTCCTTCATGCATTCCACCACCTGGTCGGTACCGAGAAAATGAGCCAGGTGGTGTATCTTCTTCAGCGCGCCGGCATCGGGCGAAACAATACAATAGTTTACACCGGGGTGCTGTTTCAGATAATTGTTCAAGACATCCTGTACGAAATGATGGTTGGGAATGGCATAGGCGTGGTCGATCAGGGCCGTGCTTACTTCCGAATGAGGGTCGAAGATGGATACCTTGCTGAAGCCGGCCAGGTTGATGATACCGGCGACGGTTTTGAGCGAGAAGGGCTCGCCGCTCAGCATGACCCGGTCCATGCGCGCGCATAAGAGATAGGAGATCACCAGCTCCACTTTTTCAAATTCGAGGTAGTCGAGCACATTCTTGCAGAACATCGCCAGCAGCAGGTCTTCCGAAGAAGCGATGCGGGTAATGAGCCGGATCTTTTCCTGGCGGTTTATGCCATTCACGGTTTGCATATCGAACTTGATATGCGGCTGTTTGTCGGGGAAAAGCAGGCGGGTATATTGTATATCGGAGGCGGCGGGGCTGACCAGGTTGAGTGTTTTCATGTTTCGTGTTTGAGCGGCTTCTTATAGCTGTGATTTAAGGAGGCTGCGGATCTCGGCAAGCGACCAGTCGCGCAGCAGTTTTCCGTCGCGGAAAACAGGTTGCAGCTCTCCCTGCGCTTCCTCTTCCCAGTTGCACTGGTCTTTCAGGGCGAGTTTGCCGGTGGCGGTGTCGCGATATACCTGCATTAGCCCGCGGGCCGATTTCTTGGTGCCGTCATCGGTTTTCGGGTCTTTATAAATATCACGGCCCACGCCGTTCACTTCGCCGTAAGTGGCTTTCATCGCAAAGCCGAAATTATCGCGCGTTACATATTCATAGGTGAATGATCCGATGCCCAATACCACGTTGTAGCTGGCGAAACCTTTTTGCTTGAGTCGTTCGAGAATGGCGTTCTGTCTTTCGATGGTGATGCTGTCGCCATAGATCAGGCCGATATGGCCGTCGAG
>JAKPBL010000119.1 GCA_029778965.1 Bacteroidota bacterium | reverse complement strand
CGTCATCGGCGCCTGGAGGGTAATGCCGCGATAGGCATTGCGGATGCTGACATATTGCAGCAGGTTCTCGCGGCTCTGTTCGCCGAAACGGATACCCGGCCAGGCGCCGGGGTAATCGATGTACGGCGCATCGAGCCGGTCGCTGGTAAAAACAATACGGTCTTTTTCAGCCGCATCGCCCAGCGCATGCAGGCTACCGTCGACCTGTATGGCTGCATCGGCGTGGCAATAAATGCGGGCGCCTTTCCCGATGGTAAGCGTGGCCGTTTCTGCAACGAGCAGCGGTCCCAGCACTACATAAGGAAGATCGCCTTTCCAGGTGGTATTGTTTTGGATAACGCCGTTTTTGATATAGTGGGCATTCTGCGCCCATGCTTCCAGTTGCACCCATTGCGTAACGCCGTTGCAGTGAATGCCAATGCTGTCGCTGATCACAAAAGGCAGGTGAGTGGCCGATGGCGGAATATAGGCGTTGACGAAAACATGGGCGCTGTCGTACGGGCCGATATCTACCTGTTCTACCGATGGGCCTTCGATGCCGTTTACGTTGATACGGAAATAACTGCTGCCGCCACCCGCCAGTTGAATGCGATCGATCTGCAGCCGTCCGCTGTTATTATTGTGAACGAGAAAATGAAAGGTTTTGGAGCCGGCCTGCGTAAACAGGGTATCGAAATGAAGCGTGTCGATGCCGATAGCGGGTTGTATATCGGTAGCGTAAAAGCGCCTGTCTTTGGTACAGGCGGTAGCAATCAGGAAGCAGGTTGCCAGCAGCAACGATACACAACGCATATATGGCCAAAAATAATGATTCCTTTTTAGTGGGGAGCGGTATAAGCGAAACAGCAAACCGACAACCGTACGCCCGGCAGCAGTCGCAGTTGCTGGCCTAGCGCATCGAGACTGGCGCCGGTGGTAATCACATCGTCGACCAGCAGCAGGTGCCTGTTGCAAAGCAGCCCTTCGTTTTGCACCGCGAACACCTGCTTCATATTGTTCCATCTCGCTTTGCGGTGTTGCCTGGTTTGCGTGCTGGTGGCAAACTGCCTTTGCACCGCCGATAGTATAAGTGGCAGGCCACAAACCTGCGCAATGCCTTCGCAAAGGCAGGCGGCCTGGTTATATCCACGCGCTGCGAGGCGGCTTGCATGAAGTGGTACGGGTAACAGGCCGTCTATTTGCCGCAGCCAGGTGCTGTTGAGCAATTGGCCGCCCATCCACCGCCCGAGCTGGCAGGCCGCGTCTTTCCGGCCACCGTATTTTATACCGTGCATGAGGTGTTGAACGGCCGAGTGCTGCTGGAACCATACCAGGGCGGCCGCCTGTTCCAGATGAAGCCTTCCCCAGAAAACACGAGCCACCGGATTATCGCGCTGCTGCAGGAAACCGGTACGCGGCAACTGCTGCAGGCAGTGGGTACATATTCCGTTTGCCGCAGGCAACACATTGCTGCCGCAGGCGGTGCAGCAATGCGGGTACACGATCGACCGTAAGGAGCGGCCCATTTCGCCCAGCCATTTTTGCATGCAGCAAATCTCCGGCGGCGGCGCGGGTTATACAAGGGTGAAAACACCTGTTAAAACAGCAGGCGGTACACTTCTTCCACTTTGCCTACGGGTACGATCTCTATTCCCTTTTTTATCGCCGGCAGGCTTTTAAAATTATTCCGTGGGATGAATATTTTTTCAAAACCCAGCTTGGCGGCTTCGGCAATGCGCTGGTCGATCCGGTTTACGGAGCGGATCTCGCCGCTGAGCCCAACCTCACCCGCGAAGCACGTGCCTTTCGGCAACGGCTGGTCGTCGAACGAGCTCAGCAGGGCGCAGAGCACCGCGAGATCGATGGCGGGGTCTTCCACTTTTATACCACCGGCAATGTTCAAAAACACATCCCGCGATGAAAAAGCGAACCCCCCTCTTTTTTCAAGCACCGCAAGCAGCAACTGCAAGCGCCGCGTATCGAAACCGGTTACTGCGCGTTGAGGAGTACCGTAAGAGGCGCCGGTTACGAGCGCCTGCACTTCTATCAGGAAAGGCCGCGTGCCTTCAATGCCCGCTGCGATGGCAACGCCGCTGAGCGAGTCGTCTTTTTCTCCCAGCAGGATATCGCCCGGATCGAGTACGGGCTTCATGCCGCTTCCCGTCATTTCATACACACCCAACTCATGGGTGGAACCAAAGCGGTTCTTGAGCGTGCGCAACAAACGGTAGGCAAAATGACGGTCGCCTTCAAATTGCAGCACTGTGTCTACCATGTGCTCCAGGATCTTCGGCCCTGCAATGGAACCGTCTTTCGTAATGTGGCCGATCAGGAATACCGGTACCTGCGATGCTTTGGCAAACCGTTGCCATTCAGCGGCGCACTCGCGGATCTGCGATACGGTTCCCGGTGAAGATTCGATCAGGTCCGTTTGCAGTGTTTGTATAGAATCGATGATGATCAGGTCTGGCCCGACTTTTTTTACTTCCTGGAAAATGGCGGTCGTATTGGTTTCGGTCAGCAGGTAAAACGATGGGTTTTGGAAAGGAATGCGTGCGGCCCGCATGCGTATCTGTTGTTCGCTTTCTTCGCCGCTTACATACAGCACGCGGGTGTTCTGCATTTGCAAGCCGACCTGCAGAAACAATGTTGATTTGCCGATGCCCGGTTCGCCCGCCACCAGCACAATGCTTCCGGGAACGATGCCGCCGCCCAGCACGCGGTTGAGTTCTGTATCGGTGCAACTGATTCTTTGTTCATGACCAACGGGAATATCGCTGAGCAGGGTAGCCGCGTTGGTTGTTTTATGATGGCCGGCCTGCCAACCTGAAGTGTTTTTAGCGGGTTTCTGTTTGATTTCTTCCACGAAACTGTTCCATTGATGGCACGACGGACATTTGCCCAGCCATTTGGCACTTTCAAAACCACAATGCTGGCAGAAGAAGGCTGATTTCAGTTTGCTCATTCAGTTCAAAGAAGGCGGAAAGAATGCAATTAAAAGAGGTGGTTCCGGCGAAAAGTAAAAAGGCCAGCATCACTGCTGACCCTTTACTTACTAACCCATTAAATTCTGACACTAAATTACGAATAAGGGGCACATTTCAAAATAAATTTTGGTGCTGTGAATAACTTGAAACCCTGTTTAAGAAGGGTGCAAATTTTCAAAATCGGCTACTTAATTAGTTGATAATTAATTTACTATGAAAAACGGAAAATCTCTCCGGCCGCGTTGACCCGACAAATTTTCAGCCATATTTTCCCGGTTTTAATGTGTATGACAAGTCGTCTGTTTTTGCCGGATTTTAATGCCTGAAATGACGGTTAAATCAATTTGGATTTAGCTTTGTAGCAGTTACAATCAATAAATTCAGGCTATGTATCAACAACCTTCTATCATGCTGGTGTCGCTGCTTTTTGTGGGGATCAGTATGCTGGTGTCTTTTATGCTGAAATCCAAGATCCGGAAATACAGCGCCATCAACCTGCGCTCGGGTTTGACCGGCCGGCAGGTGGCGGAGAAGATGCTGCGCGACAATGGTATTACCGACGTAAAAGTGGTATCGACCGAAGGTTTTTTATCCGATCATTATAATCCTGCCACTAAAACAGTGAATCTCAGTGCAGATATATATAACGGAACTAATATATCTTCGGCTGCTGTAGCGGCCCACGAATGTGGGCACGCAGTGCAGCACCAGGTGGGATACCCCTATTTGCAGCTTCGCAGCAAGCTGGTGCCTGCCGTGCAGTTCAGCTCTACGATTGTGCAGTTGGTGCTGATCGCCGGTATTTTGCTGATCAAGATATTTCCCGGGCTCCTGCTGGCGGGTATTGTGCTGTTTGCGGTCACCACCCTGTTTTCACTGGTGACCCTGCCGGTGGAGTTCGACGCCTCCCGCCGGGCACTGGCCTGGCTGCAAACCACCCAGGTAACCACCCCCGAAGAATATCCCGGCGCCAAAGATGCGCTCAAGTGGGCAGCCATGACCTATGTAGTGGCGGCGGTGGCCTCGTTGGTAACCCTGATCCAGTATATAGCCATCTATAACAGCCGGCGCGACTGACAGATAACAGTTCCCGGCACATACCTGTAAGATAGTTCCCGCCAAACTGCCCTGAAGGGCAGTTTTTTATGCCTGTGCTGCCAGCGGCCTGTCCCGCGCCGCACCCTGGTGTTTTTGTGGACAGATTTAGGCAGACAGCGTTTTGAATATTACATTTGTCTTAACATTTGCAGATTGCGAATTTTTGCACACCCGCATAAAATCCGATCTTTTTCAAAACCAAATTCTGGTGTTTTATGAGAACAACCTTTAAAATGACTGCATTTCTTTGCAGTGTACTCTTGTTCCTCTCTGTCCAATTGCCGGCGCAGAACAAAACTGTTTCCGGTCGCGTTACTGACCAGAAAGACGGGTCTCCGCTTATTGCTACCGTTACCGTAAAAGGTACAACCATTGCCACCACTACGGGGGCCGATGGCAGCTTTAAGATGGCCGTGCCCGCCGATGCCAAATTACTGGTCGTTACGTCGGTAGGATATGTACAAAAAGAAGTCGACGCCATTGAAGACCTACAGGTTACCCTTAGCGCAGGCGATAACAGCCTTTCCGAAGTGGTAGTGGTGGGTTATGGTACCAAGATCAAACGCGACCTCACCGGCTCGGTGGCCAAGGTGGGCGCCAAAGAATTGGGAAACACACCTGTTACCAGCTTCGAAAATGCATTACAGGGCCGCGCCGCCGGTGTGCAGGTAGAACAGCAGAACGGTAAGCTGGGCCAGGGCATTAAGGTGCGGGTCAGGGGCTCCGCCTCGGTGACTGCCGGTAACGAGCCGTTATACGTGATCGATGGTATTCCGGTTACCACCACCAACCTGTCGAGCAACGGCGCACAAACCAGCCCGCTGGCCGATATCAACACCAACGACATCGAATCTATAGAAATACTGAAAGATGCGTCTTCGGCGGCCATATACGGTTCGCGCGGTTCCAACGGCGTGGTGCTGATTACCACGAAAAGAGGTAAATCCGGGCGGTCGAAGATCGATTTCGGCTTTTATACCGGCAGCCAGAAACCGACCCGCCATGTCAAGTTCTTGGATGCAAAACAATATGTCGATTTTCTTACCCAGGCAGCAGTAGGTGCGGGTAAATATGAATACCGTCTTGGCTATTGGGATACCGAAGAAGAAGGTATCGCCGACTATATGGATTATGTGGATGGCAGGTTCACCCGTTACTCGGCCGGTAACGACGACTGGAAAACCGCTAAAGTAAATACCAATTGGGAAAAGCTCGCGTTTCAGCGCGCGCCGATTACCCAGTATGATCTTAGCATGAACGGGGGAAATGATAAGACTACTTTTTATGTAGGCGGTCAGTACCTCGACCAAACCGGTATCGCCCTGGCCAACAGCCTGAAGCGCTACAACTTCCGGTTGAACGTTGACCAGAAAGTAAATAAGTGGCTGACTGTGGGCGCCAACCTCAGCTATGCCCGTACGCTCAATCATCGTGTCTCGAACGACAACGCTTTTTCGACGCCGCTCCAGATGGTGGCACTGTCGCCCATTACGCCGGTCATTGACCCGAGAACCGGGTTACTCAGCGGGGCATCAGATCCCGACCGGTCAGGCAACCCGGGCGGCCCCAATACCAACTACCCCCTTTATTACAACGGACTGCTGAACGTTGATAACGCATACTTTCATACCTATTCGAACAGGAGCATCGGGAATATCTACGGCCAGGCCCAGATATCCAAGAGCCTGAGTTTCCGTACCGAGTTGGGTATGGACCAATTGAACCAGACGGAAGAAGCGTATTATGGTCCGCTTACGGAAAGGAATGCCGGCTACCCCAAGGGTGGTGGCTTTACCACGGGCGACCAGATATTCAACTATACTACCAACAACTACCTCCGTTTCAATAAAGAGATTGACATCCACTCATTCGATGTAGTGGGCGGGATGAGTTACCAGGAGTCGAACTGGTTTACCCAGCGCGGCGATGCCGAAGGCTTTCCCGGCCCGGCGTACAAAAAGCTGACCAGCGCCGGTACCAAGTCTGACGTGCGGTCGGGTGAGCAGGAATACAGCTTCCTGTCGTATTTCGCCCGTGCAAACTATAAGCTACAAGACAAATACCTGCTGGCGCTGAGCGGCCGCTTTGATGCGTCCTCGCGCTTTGGTCCGAACAACCGGTGGGGCTTTTTCCCCGCCGCTTCACTGGGATGGATCGTTTCTGATGAGAAGTTCCTGGAAAACTCCAAAACCATCAGCTTCCTGAAACTGAAAGCCAGTTATGGCTTAACGGGTAACGCGGAGATCAGCAACTATCCCTGGCAGAACCTCTGGGCGGGAACCGGTGCTTATGCACTGATACCCGGACAGATCCCCTACCAGTTGTATAACCCCGACCTGAAATGGGAAACTACTGCCAGCATGGATTTCGGCGCCGAAATAGGCATCCTGAACAACAGGGTAAGCTTCGAGCTCGATTATTATGTCCGCAACACTACCGATCTGTTGCTGAATATGGAAGTACCCGGTTCCAGCGGTTATACGTCACAATTGAAAAATCTGGGCAAACTCACCAACAAGGGTTTTGAATTCACCATCAATTCGGAGAACATCATTACCCGTGATTTCCGGTGGACCACCAATATCAATTTCGGTTTGAACCGTAATAAGATCACTGACCTGAATGGTATTGAGCTGGGTGTGGGCGAATACAACCGCGCCCGCGAAGGCCAGCCGCTGGGTGTATTTGTGGCCCGCGAATTTGCAGGCGCTGATCCTGCCAACGGCGATGCGCTGTATATCAAGAACACTAAAGGCGCCGATGGAAAAATCGACCGGAGTACTACCAACGATTATAACGAGGCCGAAGAAGTCGTGATTGGTAACCCCAATCCGAAATTCATCTACGGCATGCGCAACAACCTGGTGTATAAAAACTTCGAACTGGATATATTCCTGCAGGGTGTTCAGGGTAATAATATTTATGCCAGCGGCGGTCAGTATATGTCGTCGAGCGGCAGCAATGGCTTCGATAACCAAACGGTAGATCAGCTCGCCGCCTGGAAAATACCCGGCGATATCACCATGGTGCCTGAAGCCCGTCTTTTCTGGCCGAATGGGACCGATGCTTCCAGCCGTTATCTCTACAGCGGTTCTTACCTGCGTGTAAAACAGCTTACCCTGGCGTATAACCTGCCCAAAGCGCTGATGAACAAGTGGAAGATCGACCGGGTGAGAATATATGCACGCGGACAAAACCTGTTCACCATTACGAAATACAAAGGATGGGACCCCGAGGTGAATGCCGACTACCAGGCCACCAATATCAACCAGAATGTCGATTTCTATTCGATCCCCCAGGCCCGTACCATCATTTTTGGCGTAAACATTGGCCTTTAATTCTTGAAAATGACAATCATGAAAAAGTTCAATACTAACATAATCGTTGCGATCGCTTTTGTGGCGGGCACAATGACCGCCTGCACAAAAGAGCTTGACAGGCAATCGTTCAATAATGTGGAAGAAGATGTTGCCCTGGGTACCAGTGGTGGTGTGGAAGCAGCCCTGATCGGGGCGTACTCACGCGCCGGCGACGACAATGTACTGGGCGGTGGCTTTGGTGTTATCAGTGAACTGCTGGGTGGCGGTACCGAGATTGGCTGGAGTGGTACCTACCAGGGCTACACGCAGATATATAATAAGGCCATTCCGAAGAACAACGGGTTTGCCCAGGATACCTGGACCGAGTCGTACGAAGCCATCAATGTAGCAAACAAAGTACTCGCCAACCTCGACAAGGTATCTGAAGGGAAGAAGGATAACATCGAGGGCCAGGCAAAATTCCTGCGCGCAGCGATCTATTTTGACCTGGTTCGCCTGTATGCAAAAGCCTGGAACGATGGGTCGCCGAGCGCCAACGACGGTGTTCCGCTGGTGCTAACGCCCACTGATGAAATCACCGAGGCCAACAAAGTGCCGCGCAGCAAAGTAGCCGAGGTATATGCCCAGGTGATCAAAGACCTGCAAGACGCCGAATCGCTGTTGTCGATACCGTCCAGCCTCAACTTTTACGCCTGCCGTACAACGGCCTCGGCATTACTCGCCAGGGTATATCTGCAGCAGGGTAAATACGACCTGGCGGCTGTGGAGGCAAACAAGGTGCTGACAACCGGGAAAAACTCGCTGACGGCTACTTACATGGACGCTTTTCCGATCGACTATGATAACAGCAATAAAGTGGTGGGTAACACTACCGACGATGTGCTGGCCATGCAGGTTACTGCTTCCAGGGGCTATAACGATTTCAACACGTTCTTTTCACCCCTGGGTCGTGGCGATATTGAGGTCAATGAGAGTTTCGTCGACGATTATGAATCTGACGATGCGCGACTGGATGCCTATTACGACGATGGCTCTATCTATTGCGGCAAGTTTGATATGGTGTATGGCGCTGTGCACATCATTCGCCTGGCTGAAATGTACCTGATCAGGGCGGAGGCCAATTTCCGCGAAGGCACTTCTCTCGGCGCTTCGCCGGTGGCTGATATCAACGTGATCAGGGAGCGTGCCGGTCTGTCTGCGCTGGCATCCGTAAACCTCGACCAGATATTGCTTGAACGCAAGCACGAGCTTGCTTTCGAAGGGCATAAGCTGCACGATGTGAAACGCCTGCAAACGGCTGTCGGCATTATTCCCTGGAACTCTCCCAAGTTGGTATTGCCCATTCCGGAAAGGGAAACCAAGATCAATCCGGGCTTAACCCAGAACGAAGGATACTAGATGGTTTGAGGTGCTGCCGCATATCAAGCTTACCTAACTAGAAGGCGACTTACACTTAGTGTAAGTCGCCTCTTTTATTTGTTTACTGCACCTGCGGCAGCACTTCAAACTTCAAACTTCAAACTACAGCTTAATTTCTTCGTCGTGCTGATCGAAGAAGTGAAATTCGGTCAGGTGGTAGGCGGTGTTCGGGCGAAGTTTGATATTTTGCTTGAACTGCCTTTTCCATTTCCAGAGTTTGCTGAAGATCCAGCCTTTTGTCAGGTAAGCGTGCATGATGGGGTGAACCGACAGCGTCAGGTTGTGGTGGCTGTGGGTGATCAGGTAATTGAGGTTCTTTTCAATCTCATCTTCCAGCACCAGGCTCGATGATATCTTGCCGGTTCCGTTGCAGGTCGCGCAAACCTCCATGGTATTGATGTTCAGCTCCGGCTTCATGCGTTGCCGGGTGATCTGCATCAGGCCGAATTTTGAAATGGGCAATACGGCATGTTTGGCCCGGTCGGTTTTCATAAAACCTTCCATGGCGTCGAGCAGCTTTTTCTTGTTTTCCGGCAGCTTCATATCGATGAAGTCGGCCACGATGATGCCGCCCAGGTCGCGCAGCCTTAACTGGCGGGCGATCTCTTCAGCCGCCTCCAGGTTGGTTTCCAGGGCATTCTGCTCCTGGTTGTTGCTCACGCTCTTATAGCCGCTGTTTACATCGATCACGTGCAAGGCCTCGGTATGTTCGATGATCAGGTACGCGCCGCTGGGCAGGTTCACCGTTTTACCGAATGCCGCTTTCACCTGCTTGGTAACGCCATACTGGTCAAAGATCGGGGCGCCGTTATGGTAATAAGAAACGATATCGGCCTTATCGGGCGCAATGCGCTGGATATATGACTTGGTATCGTTGAAAATATTCTTATCGTTGATGACGATGCGGTTGAAGTCGGCGTTCAGCAGGTCGCGCAGCATGCTGGTGGTCTTGGTCTGCTCGCTCAGGATCTTTGCCGGGGCCACCGCGCCGCGCAGGTTCTGCTGGATGGTTTTCCAGGTATCGACCAGGGCGCCCAGGTCTTCGTGCAGTTCGGCAGTGTTTTTCCCTTCTGCAGCCGTACGCACAATAACGCCGAAATTTTTCGGCTTGATGGCTTCGATGATCTTCTGCAGGCGCTTTCTTTCTTCGGAAGAATGGATCTTGCGCGAAACGGCTACCACATCATTGAAGGGCGTGATAACGACAAAGCGTCCCGGAAGAGAGATCTCACAACTCAACCGCGGGCCTTTGGCTGCAATAGGCTCCTTGAGTATCTGTACCAGCACGTTGGGTTTTCCCCCCACTACTTCGTTGATTTTGCCGGTTTTGATGATCTCGGGCTCTACCTCGAATTTGGAGAAATCAAACGCACCCGACTGGTCGTTGATCGACTGCTGGGTGAATTTGAGCAGGGAGCGCGCATAGGGGCTCAGGTCGGTGTAATGCAGGAAGGCGTCTTTCTCGAATCCTACATCTACGAATGCAGCATTCAGGCCCGGGATAAGCTTTCGAACTTTTCCCAGGTATAGATCGCCGACGGCAAAACTGGCATCTGCTTTTTCATTGTGCAGCTCTACCAGCTTCTTATCTTCCAAAAGAGCAATTTCCACACCCTGTGGTGCGGAATTAATAATTAATTCCTTGTTCAAGCGAGTAATCTTTTTACGTCAGTACCGATCTCACCAAAAGGAAATAGCTGATAGGTTAACTGCGTGGCTGTTATCCGTAACTGGCAATAATCACCGGATAACAGCCACGAACGTTCACAAGACGGGAATTATTTCTTGCCTTTCTTATGACGATTCTTTCTCAGGCGCTTTTTGCGTTTGTGTGTGGCGATCTTATGACGCTTTCTTTTCTTACC
>JAKPBL010000099.1 GCA_029778965.1 Bacteroidota bacterium | reverse complement strand
GTAATCGAGAATACCGGCCAGTGATTTTACCGGCGGCGCCAGCGGCTGGCGCTGGTTGGTGACGATGCCCTTGAACATCCGGAAGAGGCTGGTGGACAGGTACTCCGCTTCTTCATCCGAATCGGCGGCAATGGCGTTTACACAAGCCATTGCATAGGGCTCGGCGAGCGCCTTCGACGGCTGGAAGCGGTTGTAATAGATGCCGAGCGCAGTAGTCAGTTGCGCCGGTGCAAAATGTGAAGCGAACGCATAAGGCAGGCCAAGCTCGGCCGCGAGATAGGCGCTGTCGGTGCTGCTGCCCAGTATCCAGATCGGCACTTTTGCGCCCTCACCGGGAAAAGCACGCACCCGCGCCTGCTGATCGGTGTTCTCGAAATAGTTCTGCAGCTCTTCGATATGCGCTTTGAAATCGTAGGGAAGCTGCGGCGATTGCCGGCGCAGCGCCATGGCAGTCAGTTGGTCGGTACCCGGTGCGCGGCCCAGGCCCAGGTCGATCCTGCCGGGATACAATACGTCGAGCGTACCAAAGGCTTCGGCTACCGCCAACGGCGAATGATTGGGCAGCATGATGCCACCCGAACCCACGCGAATATGGCTGGTGTGTGAGGCCACATGGCTGATCAGCAGGCTGGTGGCCGAGCTGGCGATGTTTGCCATGTTGTGGTGCTCCGCCAGCCAGAAGCGTTCATACCCCAGGTTCTCTACATTCTTAGCGTTGTCAACGGTTCTTTCAATAGCCGATGCAGTATTCCCGCCCTGCACCACCACGGCCAGGTCGAGCACCGATTTTTTAATGCCTTTCATAGGGCATATTAACACAACGAATGGTAAATAGTTCGGGTCTCAACCCAACTGGCGCTTGTACAACTGAACCGCGTTTTCGTAGCCCAGGTACAACGCATCGCAAACCAACGCATGGCCGATCGATACCTCGGCCAGCGCGGGAATGTGCTGTGCAAAAAAATGCAGGTTGTCTAGGTCGAGGTCGTGCCCGGCGTTAATGCCCAGGCCCAGGGCCGCCGCGCGTTCCGCCGCTTTCACATAAGGCGCTATGGCCTGTTGCTGGTTTTGGTGGAAATTTGTTGCATAGGCCTCGGTGTACATTTCAATGCGATCGGTACCGGTGTCGACCGCGCCTTCCACCATCTCCACTATGGGGTCAACAAAAATCGACGTGCGGATACCTGCTTCCTTAAACAAGCGGATCATCTTCACCAGGTAGTCTTTGTGGGCGATCGTATCCCAGCCATGATTGGACGTGATTTGTCCGCGGGCGTCGGGTACCAGGGTTACCTGGTGGGGGCGCACCTCGAGCACGAGGTCAACAAACGATTGCTCCTCGCAATTGCCTTCTATATTGAATTCGGTTTTGATATGCGGGCGTATCTGCCGTACATCGGCATACCTGATATGCCGTTCATCGGGCCGCGGGTGAACCGTTACCCCATCGGCGCCGAACGCTTCGGCATCCATCGCCGCTTTGAATACATCGGGATTGCTGCCACCGCGGCTGTTACGGATGGTAGCGAATTTATTGATGTTGACAGATAGCTTCGTCATACCGCAAAGATAACTACCAGCGCGCAACCAGTTTCAGGTTCAGCAGCCGCGGCGTTAACCGGTTGGGAATGGCATAAGTGGTATTGGCGAAGTCTTTGATCAGCAGGTAGGAAATGGTATTGGCGCGGTCGATGACATTGAATACCTCGAGGCTGGCCCAGATATTTTCCAATTGTCGGAACGGACTGTGGCTGCGGCGTTTTGTTTTGTCGGTATTCAGCAGCAGGGCGCTGAAGCCGATATCGATGCGCAGGTAAGGATCGATCACCAGGGCATTGCGGTACTTTACCGACCGGGGTATATTATACGGCAGGTTGGTGCCGTAAATGGTGTTGACATATACCTTGAAATTTTTATTGGTCGACAGGTAATCCTGGAAGAAGAGCCCCAGGGTGATCAGCCGGTCGGTGGGCCGTCGCAGCCAGCCGTTCTGCGTCAGCGTGCTGTCGGTGGGGCGGTTGAGCGAATCGAGCGTATAGTTGTAATAGAAATCGTTGCTGATGTCTTCGCGCGTGCGCATGAAACCGAGACTTACATAACTCTCTGCATCTTTAACGATCTCGCCGAAAAGCCTTGTTTCGAGTCCGCCGGCCCAGGCCTTCGCATTGTTCTCACCGTAATAACGCATCCGCACATTGTCGACATCGTAGGGCACCACGTCCCAGAGGTTTTTATAGTATAGCTCGGTGGTCCATTTCAGCAGGCGGTTCATGGCTTTGAAATGATAATCGAAGCCGCCGCTTACCTGCCAGCTTTTCTGCGCTTTCAACTGGTAATTGATGCTGCCGTCGTAGCGGCGCATCTCGCGGTAAAAAGGCGGCTGCTGGTACATGCCGGCGCTGCCCCTGAAGATGATGTCGCGTTGCCAGTGCATCGGTTTCCACGAAACCCCCGCGCGCGGCGAGAGCAGCAGTTCGTGGTTAAGATCGTTGTAATTGAACCGCAGACCGGCCTGCAGGCCGATGCCGATGGAATCGCCCCAGGAGATATTGTCCTGCACATACCCACTGTAACGGTTAACCGAAAAATCGGCCTGCGACTTTAAGTAGCTAAACACCGATAACGCGCCGGGGGTATAAGGAAGCGAATACCCGGCCGAGTCCTGGTAGTCGAATTCATGCAGCCGGTCGCTGATCTGCTGGCGATCGTACGACAGTCCCCACAGCAGGTAGTGCTTTCCCTGGTTCCAGGTGCCTTTGTGCGAAATATTGTACACGTTGATGTCGAGTTTGTTGCGCGCATACTGCTGGTAAGCGCCGGCGCCCAGCGGCGCCACAATGGTGCCGTAGTCGGGCTGGCTGCGGTCGAACGATCGTTCCCCGAACAGGTAGGCGCCGGTGATATCGATCGATTCCTGTTCGCGGTCTTTAAAAAAAGAAGCCATCCATTTCAACCGGAGGTTTTTGCGCACCTGCTGCACGATCGAGAGTCCCGCCATCTGCGTATTGTAACGGTCTTCTTCGCGGCCTTCGAAATAAATATCGAGGCCCAGGTTGGCGGTGAAAAAAGGAGAAAAT
>JAKPBL010000096.1 GCA_029778965.1 Bacteroidota bacterium | reverse complement strand
ATCCTGACCGACCATGCCTATTGCGAGCAGAAAGCGGCATCCAACGCCATTTCGCTGGTGATCACTTTCCCTGAATATAGCGACCTGGTGAATGAAATGCTGGCCCTGGCCAAGGAAGAGCTGACCCATTTCGAGATGGTGCACCAGAAGATCCGTGAACGCGGATTGACCTTGGGTTTCGAACGCAAAGACGATTATGTGAACGAACTCTATCGTTTCATGCGCAAGGGGCATCGCCGCGAGATCGTTCTGATCGACCGCTTGCTGTTTGCCGCCATGGTAGAGGCCCGCAGCTGCGAGCGGTTTAAAGTGTTATCAGAGAACATGGCCGACCCCGAACTTCGCGAATTTTACCGCGAATTGATGATCAGCGAGGCCAATCACTATACCCTGTTCATTGGTTTTGCCCGCAAATATGGCGAAGGTGTGGAGGACGTGAATGCGCGCTGGCAACAATGGCTGGAGCATGAAACCAGGGTGATACAAAGCTACGGAAAACAACACAGCATACACGGCTAAGTGCAATACCGCAACATACTGGTTATACAAACCGCATTTATCGGCGACGCCATTTTGGCCAGCAGCCTGCTGGAAAAGCTGCACCGCCATTTTCCCGATGCGGCACTGAGCATACTTGTGCGGCGTGGCAACGAAACCATCTACCAGCATCACCCTTTTTTAAAAGACGTGCTGGTGTGGAACAAACAGCAAAACAAACTCCGCCACCTCGCTGAGCTGTTACTGCGCATCCGACGCAACCGGTACGATTGCGTGGTCAACTGCCACCGCTATGGCAGCTCGGGGTTGCTTACCGCGTTTTCGGGCGCCAGGCACACGGCCGGCTATAAACAAAATCCTTTTTCCTTCCTGTTCAATACGGCCATCCGCCATGTGATCGGCGACGGACGGCACGAGATCCAACGGTACCATCAACTGGTAGAAGACTTTACAGATGCAGCGCCGGCCCTGCCTAAATTGTATCCTTCGGAAGAGGACCGTGCCGGGGTAAAGAGGTACCAGCAAGGCCCCTACCTGTGCATGGCACCCGCATCGGTATGGTTCACCAAGCAACTTCCGGAACACAAATGGGTGGACCTCTGCAAAAAAATGAGCCCGGCCGTGACCATTTACCTCCTGGGCGCACCCGGCGATGCCGCGCTCTGTCAGCGCATTGCTTCAGCCTCGGGCCATCCGCGGATACAGGTTCTTGCCGGCCAACTGTCTCTCCTGCAATCCTGCGCATTGATGGAAGGCGCCCGCATGAATTACGTCAACGACTCTGCCCCGCTCCACCTCGCCTCCTCGGTAAATGCACCGGTCACTGCTTTTTTCGCTTCCACGGTCCCTGCTTTCGGTTTCGGCCCGCTGAGCCAGGAATCGGCAGTGATACAGGTGGAAGGGCTTGACTGCAAACCCTGCGGATTGCATGGCTACAAAGCCTGTCCCTTAGGACATTTTCTCTGCGGCAATACTATGCCGCTGGAGCAGGTGGCGACATTCTGAGCCGCGATGCTGACATCGCTCCGTTAGTTAACGCATCATCCCCCTTGCAGCCCGCCCGGTTTGTTTTGTATATTTGCTTCACATGGTCAAGGTTCCTTCACCATATTCCGCACTTAAGTTGTATGTACTCATCGCGGCGATCGTGCCGTTCGTTCATT
>JAKPBL010000071.1 GCA_029778965.1 Bacteroidota bacterium | reverse complement strand
GGTAAGCGCCGGTATGGAAAAATCCCAGGTAAAGCGGCTCGGTACCGCCGTTGATCTTGGGCAGGAAGACTTCATTGATATGTTCTTCGGAATCATAATAATCGTGGCTGTCGCAGGTCATACCGCCCAGCACCACCCGTTGGTATTCGGCGTCCCATTTATTGATGGGCAGCAAAAGGAATCTTTCGCCGATGCCCCAGGTATCGGGCAGCGTGGTAATGAACGATGAGTCGATCATATACCATATTTCCCTGTCGTTCTGGGTCTTCTGGCTAAGCACCGAATAGATATGCGCCATGCTTTCTCCCACGGTATAAGATCCGAACTCCGTATAGATATTCGGCATGGGAACCTTGGCTTTCTTGCAGGCGCTTTTGATATTACCTACAATCTCGTTGATCATGAACTGGTAGTCGTACGAAAAACCAAGGCTGTGCTTGATGGGGAAACCACCGCCGATATTGATTGAATCCAACTCGGGACAAATCTTCTTCAACTGGCAATACAGGTTAATCACCTTGTTGAGCTCCGACCAGTAGTAAATATCGTCTTTGATGCCTTTGTTGAGAAAGACATGCAGCATTTTGAGCTGGAACTTGTTCTCGTACCCTTCGATCTGGTCGACATAAAATTCGAGGATGTCTTTCGCCCGAATGCCCAACCGCGAGGTATAAAACGGGAACGACGGCTCTTCCTCGGCCGCCACCCGGATACCCAGCTTAAAAGGCACGCGCACCGACTTGCGGTAATCGTCGAGCTCGGCAGGATTGTCCAGTACGGGGATCACGTTCTTGAAACCGTTGTTGATCAGCCCGGCAATGCGTTTGGTATAGGTCTTTTGCTTAAAGCCGTTGCAAATGATAAACGTGTCTTTGGTGATCTTCTTTTTGGCATACAGCTTCCGGATGATCTCTATATCATAGGCAAAAGATGTCTCTAGGTGGATATTGTGCTTGAGCGCCTCTTCCACCACAAAAGAAAAATGCGAGCTCTTGGTGCAATAGCAATAATAATACTCACCCTCATAGCGATGCTTCTTAAACGCCTTGGCGAACATATCCTTGGCCTTGTTGATCTGCATCCCGATTTTCGGCAGATAGGTCAGCTTCATAGGGGTGCCGTACTTGTCGATAAGGGCTTTCAGGTCGATACCGTTAAACTGCAGGTAATCATCTTTCACCTCAAATCCATCCTGCGGGAAATTAAAGGTTTGATCTACGAGGTCGTAGTAGCTATTGTTCATCTGTCTGCTTGCGCCGTTATTTGGAAACAGCGTACAAACCTAAATAAATTTTGTAAACAAAATTTATTTACGGTTTAAGGTTTGTGGTCTGTGGTTTATGGCTGCTCCGCCCCGCGAACCTTATAACTGCCACCGGCTACGCCGGTAAGGCCAATTTTAGTTGTAAAGCCCGCACCGCGGCAGCAACCATAAACCACAGACCATAAACCTTAAACCAATAAAAAAGCCGCCGGAGCAAACCCGGCGGCCCAACCACTTACGCGGCTTTTTTATTTTCATTTTACGCTTGCGATCAGCGCCTTGAACGACTCGGGGTTGTTCATGGCCAGGTCGGCAAGCACCTTGCGGTCGAGGGTGATTCCTTTTTCATTCAGCTTGTGGATGAATACGGAATAGGTCAGTCCTTCGGCGCGAACGGCGGCATTGATACGGGCAATCCAGAGCGCACGGTATTCGCGCTTCTTGTTCTTACGGCCTACATAGCTGTAGGTCATACCCTTTTCGACGATATTCTTGGCAACGGTATATACGTTTTTACGTTTACCGTAAAAGCCCTTGGCTTGTTTCAGGATCCTTTTGCGACGTGCGCGGGAGGCTACTGCGTTTACTGAACGTGGCATATGCTAAAAAGTTTAAGTTGATGATTGAATGGATTATCCGCGAAGGCCCAGCAAACGCTGAACAAACTCCACGTTTGGCTTGGCAACAACTCCGTCTTTCCGCATTGCACGCTTGCGCTTGGTAGACTTTTTGGTGAGAATGTGACGCTTGAATGATTTCTGGTGAGTGATCTTACCGGTGGCTGTCACTTTAAAGCGCTTCTTGGCGCTTGAATTGGTTTTAACCTTTGGCATTGTAATAACTAAACTAGTTACGCCCTGCTGGCGGTCTGCACAGGCAGACACTTATGGAGCCTTGTGGGCAAATGGAGCGCAAAACTAGCCTATTTACCCGAAACCACCAACCGGAAACTGGTTTTTTGCCCCATCGCGTTCACTTTCAGCACATATACACCGGCCGGCCTTCCTTTTACCGCTTCTTCCACAGCAAGCGCCTGCCGGCGGGTGGGTGCATCGACCGATTTCATCCAGAGCCGGCGGCCAAGCAAATCGAATAACTGGAGCTCAACGCGGCGCCCTTCGGTATTCTGCAAAAATAAATGAAGCGCACCTCCCTGCCAGGGGTTGGGATACAGGCTGGCGCGAATGCTTTCCTCAAAGCTGACGGTCTCTATATAACTATATGTCGAAAGGCCATTTTCGTAGTCGATCCGGATGCGGTACCTGTACGCCGCCGGCGGCGCCACCCGGTCGTCCCGGTACCGGTAGCTGGCCGTTGCCTGTGGCGGCTGGTAGGCCAGCTCCACGAAGGGGCCATCAATATCGCCGGTACGAACCGACCGTTCAACGGCATAGCCTTTAATACCGCGGGTATCGGCGACCGACCAGTTGAGCGTCACGGCATCGGC
Organism: Bacteroidota bacterium; assembly: GCA_029778965.1. Taxonomy (GTDB): domain Bacteria; phylum Bacteroidota; class Bacteroidia; order Chitinophagales; family Chitinophagaceae; genus Flavihumibacter. Next base: position 929 of record JAKPBL010000071.1, on the reverse strand, counting down.
AGCGGCCTCTTTCTTCGCTGCGAATTGCAGATCCGCGCCGGCGCCGGGTAACCCGATATAATATTCGCCCGCCAGGGGCTGGTCGATCTCTGCAAAATAGCCATTCCTGAACGGCACCAGGTTGAAGCTGTCGGCCGTGATCTCGGTTTCAAAGCCGGGAATGTTGTTTGCATCGATGCTGTCCACCCCTTGCGGTGCGCTGTAACGGAACACCGACAAACGGTAAGGATTGCCCTGCAGGCGGCAGGTATCGCAGCGTTGCCGGCCGGGCCAGCTTCGCCATTCTTCATGCGTAAAAAAGAGACGCAGCTTCGCGGGCTGCTCCCCTGCATTTACCAGCCAGAGCCGCGGCAACACGATATGGCCGTTGTAAGCAGCCGATGGCAGTTCCCGCACCGGTTTTGTTTCGGCCAGTTGCTGCAGGTCATATACATGCATATCGTCGGCCAGCAGGCCGGCGGATAACTTCGGCAGCACCGTGGCATTCCTGTTTTCCCGGGCATTCGATGCTATCCTGACCACTGTAGGACGATTCCACGTCGGCAACGGTACGGTCACCACCTGCCAGTCGGCCGTATCACAGACCGCCATAAACGCCCCGCGCGAAGCGGAATCATAAAAATGAGTAGCATCGGTTTTTGCGTCGAGCCTGATCCAGGTGCTGCCGTTATCGGGCGAAGCCTGTACAATAACCGAGTCTTTGCCATCGCAAAGCTGCTGGTTGATGCTCATCGACAACATGGGCCTGGTCATGTTCTTCGTATCGAAAGCGGGTGAATACAGGTAGCCGTCAAATACCGCATCGTACCCCAGCGCATCACGGTAAGCGGGCATTGGCCGCCAGTAGGTCTTCCCATTGGCAGCGGCAAAAACCGGCAGGGAAGCATCGACCGAATCACTTAGCTGGAAGAGCCGGGTATTGTACCAGC
>JAKPBL010000063.1 GCA_029778965.1 Bacteroidota bacterium | reverse complement strand
AAGAAGTCGAAAAAGAGCCCGTGCCTGCCGAGCTGGGTGAAGCGCCCGTGTACCAGCCGCGTCAGAAAGGCGGCGGTCGCGCACAGGGGCATCATCATCCGGATAATGGTCATCGTAGCAAGGGCCCGAACAAAGATGCAAGCCATCGTTCACAAGGAAACCAGCGTCGCGACGGGCGGCAAGGAAACCGTTCGGGCGGGCACGCCGATAAGCGGGGTCGCAAAGACGGCGGACAGCGAGCAGGCAATACACCGGGCGCAGGGCCTGCGACCGGCATGCCGGCAACGGCCGCTGCCCAGCCCACCAATGAAACACCTCCGGTAGAGTAATATGCGCCGTTTTCGTGTATGTATAGCTGTTATAGCGGCATTTGTGCTGGCACAGGCCGCCTGTAGCCCCCGCCCTTACGCGAAAACCAACAAGCAGCATAAACAGCAGGTAAAAGCCATTGCGAAAATGCTGCGCACCTATCCGCAGGCCAATACCGTTGAAACGGCGCCCTATTGGGTGGGCACCACCAATTTCGGTATCCGTAAGCCCAACTACGTGATCATCCATCACACGGCCCAGAACAGTTGCGAACAGACATTACGCACGTTCACCATGCCCAGAACCCAGGTAAGCGCACATTATGTAATCTGCAAAGACGGCACTATTCACCAGATGCTCAACGATTACCTGCGGGCACACCATGCGGGCATTGGCCGCTGGGGCAGCAATACCGACCTTAATTCTTCCAGCATCGGCATAGAGCTTGACAACAACGGCTTTGAAGCGTTTCCCACTTTGCAGATGGAAAGCCTGTTGCGCCTGCTTGATACGCTCAGGCATCGTTATAATATTCCCGCAGCCAATTTCATTGGTCACGGGGATATCGCCCCCACCCGCAAAAATGACCCCAACTGGCGGTTTAACTGGAAACAACTGGCTGACAGCGGTTATGGTAAATGGTATACCGATACCACCGGCCTGGTGCCCGTTTACAATGATACATTGGCTTTAAAGCTGATCGGCTACGATATACGCGATACTGTGGCGGCAATAAATGCTTTTAAAAGACATTGGTTGCAAGACAGCACACCCGGTATGAACGAAGCAGCACGAAAGGTGCTGTATGGCGTATTGCTGGCACAATAATCCAGGTTTCCTGATAAAGAGTCGGATTCCAGATTTGCAAAAAATTGCAAATCTGGAATCCGACTCCATTTTACATTTTTTTGCAAAAATGGAATTGGTGGTACAGAGAGATATCTTTCCACAGGCAAAATACATGTTGACCCAGTTCAGGGCGGTTTGTGTAACCGGTAGACACCAAGACCATTCTTTCATGGCTGGGCTTATTGGAAAACAGCTATATCATTTACCTGCTGCAGCCTTGGCATAACAATCTTAACAAATGCATTCTGAAGAGCCCGAAACTGTATTTCATCGATACCGGTTTATTGTGTCATCTGTTGCATATAAACAGCGCCACCGCTCTTCGCAAACATGAGAAATATGGCCCCCTGTTTGAAAACTGGATTATCAGCGAGATAAAGAAAAACAGGGCCGCGCAAGGATTGACAAATGGCCTGTATTCTTTCAGGGATAGCGCGGGTCATGAAGTTGACCTGGTTACCGAAAAAGACGATCGTCTGTTTGCGAGAGAAATAAAATCTGCCAAAAAGCCCGGCCGGGCAGATATGCGGGGCTTATTGTATTGGAAGAAACTGGTACCCGGCAGCGAGCTTCTTTTGTATCACGGCGGTAACCGGGAAGATATTACTCCAGATGGCATCGTGATTGCACCGTGGAATAGCGTTATGGCGTTTTGAAAGGTATTAATCAGCCCCCCAGCCGGCGGCTTAGTTCTACAAGGTGTATTTCTTCAGCCACTTCCCGCCGCGGACCGTCGCTGTCTTTTTTCGTCCATTTTACGAGACGAATATATCCTTCGGATATTTCTATACCGGTAATATTGCCGTCTTCGAAGCAGCAGCAGCCCGCATTGAAATAACTGGGCTTCATGTCGCGGAAACGCTGGTTCACATAGTCGTATTCGCGGCGGCGGCGCGGAATTTCGGCCATTATCTTTTCTTCGGCAGCCTTGTCGTTGTTTGCCCGGGCCTCTTCAAGGTCGAGATAGAGCCTTTCTAGGTGGGTGAGCGAATTGAATACCGGTTGGTGCGTATGGCCGGTAACCAGCACCAGGTTGCTTTGCCGGGCACTCCACTCATACATATACTGGTTATGCAGGGTCTTGCGATTGTCGTTGCATGAGGGTGAATTGGTGCTGATTTCGAGAAAGGCCTGTGCCGGCCCCCAGATATAACTTACGAACCATTTGCTGAAAGCATTGCCATCGCTCTGGGCATCGCCCTGGTGGCCATGCGTACAGAAAAAATCAATTTCACTGTCGGGTAGCTGCGCTCTTAGAATGGCGCCCGTATTTGCTTTCATGGGCCGGTCGTACAAACTCTTAAGCACGGTAGGCGCCAGCGGATCATTACCCCAGTACAGGTCATGATTGCCGAACAATTTAACAAAGGCCCGTCGCTCTGCGAAGTTCCTTTCGGCGGCAAATGTTTTCTTATTAAACCTGATCACGTTAGGCAGGATATTTTCCCATAGCTCTTCACTGTCGCCGAGATTGAGATAATAGTAATTCCGGTCGTTGTAATAACTCAGCGCAGCCAGGTAGTTCTCTTCGCAGATAGCAAAGTCATCAGCGCCGTCGCGGGTGCCTTTGTGCAGGTCTGTAAAGATGATTACCGGATGTTCGTCGGGACGAAAGGCGTAAAGCGGCCCTTTTTTGCCAGGCTCCTGCGCAATGGAGTGGTAAAGCTCAGTCAGTGCCTTGTCAACATTTTCTTGTTTAGGCGCCGAACCGAAGCGGTCAGCCAGCCAGGTTACCGGCTTTTTCAGCAGGAACTGGAGTACTCTCCGCAGCGCATTCAACAATGATAAGAGAAAGGCACGCATGTTTAATGGTTAAAAGGGAAGCATGAAAATAGTGTTTCTGTGAAAAATGACAGTGCCTGCCTGACCGCAGGGGGAAGGAAATATTTTTGAAATACTAAAATAATTAGTATATTTATGCTAATAATATTGGGTTTTTATTATTTGTAATATGCAAACAGAGATCTATCCTGGCAAGCTGTTGAGTGAAGAACGGTCGGTGGAGGGCTACCGGTTAATCATTGTACCCGATGAGGGTATGCGTGCTGCTCTGGCAGAAGAATCAGCCTATGCGGCGGCTTGTTATGGTCTGGACGTGCAATGGTCGGAAAAGCCGGTATTGGAGTTGCTGCATTTTTACGCGCGCGCTGAAATGGAAGATACCTTGCTACGGTGGATGCAGCGTATCTGCGGGCAGTCGACCGCTTTTGACCTGGTCTTTAATAATTATGGCAGCCGGCCTGACATGCCGCTGTATCTGCGGGTGACCGATGGTTCGGCTTTACAATCACTGGCGGCTTCCTTTCAACTGCTCGACGGTTGGCTGAAATCGAACGGAATGGCGGCTGTTCGTCCTTCGCCGACGCCGCGGCTGCCCCTGGTGAAGCGGCTGGCTGGTAAAGATGCACGTGCTTTCCTGTTGGATTTTTCATCCCGGTTGATGTATGCCGTATTGCGGGTAGAAGAGCTGGTATTGGAAAAGAACGACGGTCAGGTAGTGAGCCGCTTACC
>JAKPBL010000023.1 GCA_029778965.1 Bacteroidota bacterium | reverse complement strand
ACAGCCGCCACCAGCAGGGGCAGGAAAACCCTGAACCCGCAGCAGGCGCTCAGCCCGATGCCCATCGCCACCGCCAGGAAAACCGCGTTCATACGGGCAAGTTAGCGATTATTATGCCCACCCGTCGGGTGGCACCCGACGGGTCGTACCCGACGGGTGGGGGATGCCAGGCTACCGGGGGCCGCCGGGGCATTTCTCGCGCAGGAACTCTGTATAGGTAGCTCGCAAATGCGCCGTCGTGCCCTCTCCTTCCGAAATGCTGTGCGACCGGTTGGGGTAGCTCATCATGCGAAAGCGTTTATTGTATCTGATCAGCTCGTTGATCAGCATCTCTGCATTGTTGTAGTGTACGTTGTCGTCGCCGGTGCCATGAATATACAACAGGTTCCCCTCCAGGTTCTTGGCGTAGGTAATCGGCGATCCGTTGATAAAATCTTCCAGGTTCTCCTGCGGCAGTCCCATATAGCGTTCCTGGTAAATATTGTCGTACGTGAGCTGGTTACCCACCGCGGCGATGGAAATACCGGTCTTATAGATCTGCGGATACTGGAACAGCAGGTTGAGGGTGGCCGATCCACCGCCGCTCCAGCCCCATACCGCCACCCGGCTGCTGTCGACAAATGGCCAGCGCAATACCTGTTTGGCGGCCATCGCCTGGTCGCGGATGTTCACGATGCCGATTTTGCGGTACACCGATTTCCGCCACTCGCGGCCTTTCGGTACAGGCGTGCCGCGGTTATCGATGGCAATATAGATATAGCCGTCTTGCGCCAGGTTGCCGTTGTACATATAGTTATAGCCCGCGCCCCAGTTGTCTTTCACCAGTTGTCCCCAGGGCTCTGTATATACAAAAAAGAGCACCGGGTATTTTTTGGTCGAATCGAAGTTCAGGGGTTTGGTCATCCAGCCATCCATGGTAATACCGTCTTCCGAGGTCACCTGGAAAAACGATACCGGGCTGCTTTGCGGGTTCACCTTCGCCAGCGCCTCATTCACCGAAGGCGAGCCGGGCAGGGTCTTACCGTCTTTCAGGCTGATCCATTCGGTTACCGGCGGTGTATAGTGATTGGAGAACCGGTGCTTTGCATACAGCGCAAAAGGCGAAATATCATAGCTGTGCGTGCCGGGCTGGCTGGCGGCACTCACCCGTTCGGGAGCTGCTTTGCCATCGAGCCGGCTGCGATAAAGATATTGCTGGGTGGCATTATTCGGGCTGGCCAGGTAATACAAAAAGCCGTTTTTCTCGTCGATACGCACCAGGTCGAGCACGTCCATATCCCCCCTGGTGACCAGTGTCTCTTTTTTACCGTCGCGGCTAACACGGTACACCTGCCGCCAGCCGCCTTTCTCGCTCACCCATAAAAATTCCTTCCCTCCGTTCAGCCAGTCCCAGCCGCCATCGGTATAGTCCTGGTCCCACGACGGCGTTATATCTATCCAGGCATTATCGTGCTCGTGGTAAATCGTTTGTACATCACCGGTGGCGGCGCTGCAAAGCAATAATTTGGAATCCTGCTGCTTGCGGTCAAGGTATTGCACGATCAGCTCATCACTGTTCGCCGCCCACTCCATACGGGGTGCATAATTACCTAGATTCTCATCGTAAGGGATATTCATCCACCGGGTATTTGCCCCGGCCAGGTCGATCACGCCTATTTTAAAAGACGATGGTTTTTCGCCGGCCACGGGATATTCCACCGGGATCGCCACCGGATAAATGGCTTCGGTGTTGTTCACCATCAGGTAGTCTTTGGTATTGTTGGCATTGATCTGCCAAAAGGCAAGGCGGCGACTGTCGGGGGCCCACCGGAAACCATCGCGGCAAAAAAATTCCTCTTCATACGCCCAGTCGAATGTGCCGTTGATGCGTTGCCGGCTGCCATCGTGCGTCAGTTGTGTGATAAGACCCGAGGCAATTTCTTCCACGTACAGGTTGTATTGGCTTACATAGGCAAGCTTCGACCCGTCGGGTGAAAATTTGGCAAACATAAGCGTTGCTTCCGGCAGGCTTTTGCCGGCCTGCCTGCAACTGCCTGTGCGCCGGTCGAACACCCAGTAATCGCCTTTCGTTTCATAGCGCCATACGCGTTTCGTATTGGTGAACAGCAACACCTGCTGCTCGTCGGCGCTGAGGCTGAAACTTTTTACAGCCAGCGGCTGGCCGGCGGCCGCAGTTTGCAGTTGCGCTGCCGTGATAACCGGGGTTTTATCATTGCCGGGCAGGTTTACCCGTTCAATACCTTCTTTCGACAGGTTGAAATAGCCTTTGCCGTCTTTGGTCCACTGTAATCCTTTCTGGCCGAAGGCGGTGCCGGTCAGCAATATCACCAGCAGGAAAAAGCAGCAGTTCTTATATTGAAAACGCATATGGCGGTTTGAAGTTTGAGGTTTGAGGTGGCTGCCGCATGCGGGGTTATGCCACGATCGTACGGGATGTGTCGAGATCGTGCGACGTATGCCACGGTCTCGCGGAATGTGCCGGGGGTGTTGACTATTTAACATTAATCAAGACCGCCTTTGCGGGTGGGCGATTTGGGTGCGGGCCATTTACCCGGCTGCCCGTCCCTGCCGGCCGGCAATACAATCTGCTGACGCGACGTGGTGGCGGGATCTTCGCTCGCCATGTAAGCGAGTATGGCCGCCAGGATCGCATTACTGCGCACATCATCAAATACAATTTTGTCGTAGGTGTCGCGGTTGGTATGCCAGGTATAATTGCCATACGACCAGCTCAGCGAGCTGAGTGAAAAGGCTGGTGCGCCCGCGGCAACAAAAGAGGCAAAATCAGAGCCGCCGGCGCCGGGCATACCCGGAAAGCGGGTTTCAATGGTATCGCGTATATACGAAGGCACTTTTGATAGCCAGCGGCCGAGATAATCATAGGCATTCAGGAAACCCATGCCCGACATATTTTTGACGCGGCCCGTTCCGTTATCCTGGTTGAATACCACCTGGATATTTTTCACGATATCGGGATGGTCTTCCACGAAGGCGCGCGATCCGTTAAGGCCCTGCTCTTCGCTTCCCCAATGCCCTACGAGAATGGTTCTTT
>JAKPBL010000020.1 GCA_029778965.1 Bacteroidota bacterium | reverse complement strand
CCTTTTTGGCTCAGCCACCGACAACGCCCAGCAATCTGTTTCCCGGACTTGCCAACCTGATTGCACCTGCAGCAACCGGTCTATTTCCGCACGCATCATTAGCTGTAAACTTCCGAGCGACTGATTCCTGTACCATAATTGGTAGCAATACATTCTTTCCAAATCAATGCCTTCGCCGTAAAAACGGTTAATGGGTAACCGGTTAATGGTCGAATCAGTAGCCCCATATAATTGTGGCACTACGCAATTGGTAACCACCAGGCCCAACAACCTGCCGGCGCTGTCGTATTGAGCTCCTGCTATACCAGGAACATCCCGGTTGTAGCCGCCTAGCATGGAGCTATACATGATGGAATCGACGGGAAAAGGATTTTCTGCAAGTAAATGGGAATTGCTATTGAAAAAAATACGCCTGGATTGACGGATGCCGGTGAAATCGCCGGCGATGGCCGACTGGATAATCGATTCATTGAAACTGTCGTCTCTGCCGGCGCCCCTGAAAATGCCGGTGCGATCGATCCACATATAATGCGGCACGCCGGTTGGCATCAGCCGGCGCAAATTGGTGCTGTCATACAATGCAATCGGGAGGGTGAATTTCCTATCCTGTCCTTTTTCCCAACGGCCAACTGCTTTCTTTATGACAGCCTCATCATCGTTGATATAACAATTGACAGCAAGGATAACGACATCGTTTTTGTATTTGTTTTGCAGATCGATGGTGGGCCCAAACTGCTTAAAGCAGGGCGCACACCAGGTGGACCAAAAATCAAGTATCAGGATTTTCCCTTTAAAATCACTGACAGAAATGGTGTTTGTGGAATAACCAATAACGCGGGGAAATACCAATTTTGAAACGTCGTCACCAATTTCAATTCTGTCGCCCAATGACTGACAGACAGCAACGGCAAAGTGCAATAGCAATCCACCCGCGAGAAAAAAACTTTTCATGCAGTGTGTTTTGGTTGAATGATCGATAGAAAAAACAGGAGCCCGGCTGCGTTGCCGGACACATGAGAAAACAAACCCCGGTACGCAGCCTGGCGGCTCCATACTCAACACATCAAACGGGATTTTTGGGCTTCTTGGCCCAGTGGGTCTGTAATAGGTGTAATGCGTTCTGTAGGTGGGTGAAGTACACGGGCGGAATGGTATTTGTTTAGAAGAAGTCTCTGGTAAAACAATAAAACCGGGAGTATTGTCTAAAAAAGAGGGGAGTTATTTATTTTTTCGCGCAATAAGCGAAGCGCACGTGCTTTCTGGTTACGCACCGTGCTGGGGGCAATGGACAGTTGCAGGGCGATTTCGTCGTGGTTAAGCCCTTCGCGGTAATACAAGGAAAATACTTTGGCGCATTGGCCGGGTAAGTGCGCCGCTGCCTGGAAAAGATGATCCATCAGTTCTTTATGAACAATGCGGTTTAAGACGTTGCGATCGTCGACAGGCTCTCCGGCGGCCCGAAATACCTTTTTCCTTTTTTCCTGCCGGCGTAATTGTGACAGGTTATTGTAAACGGCATTTCTGACCGACGAGAACATGAATGCCCGGAAGGAAGCGGGCGTTTTCCATTTTTCCCGGTATTGCCAGGCACGCCAGATCACGTCAGAAACCAGTTCAGTTACCTGGTGACGGTCGGTAATAATAGTCGCCGCATATTTTGAGAGCGGTGGAAAACAAGAACGGTAAAAGGTTGCGAAATGAGGAACCGTTTCTTTTTGGTTGTACTCAAACCAGGATTCCAAAGAAAATGCTGCTTCCATCGGTATTTTTTTCAATAGAGTGCCTGTGCAAAAAATGCCCGAAGCAGCTAGGCAGATTCCGCACCTTGAATATTGCTCCAATATACAAACACTAAGTTATTACTTAGTTCCGTATTAGTAAGTTTTTTGAATAGTTTTTCGTCCTTGCGGAAGCAAATGGCCGCATACACTTCCATACGAACACCCATCGAAAACTATGTGATCGAGAAAGTGAAGGAGATGCGGGTGGCCGAAGGTCTTAGCCAGCGAAAAATAGCCGATTATCTCCACGTCAAACCTGCCTTTATTGGCAATATCGAATCGCCGAAACGCGGCGAGAAGTACAGCCTCAATCATCTCAACGAATTATCAAAGCTTTTTGACTGCTCACCCAGGGATTTTCTACCGGAAAACCCCATCTACTGAGCAAATACTAACACATGCATAAGTAAGCGGGCTGCCTGAATTTAATTTATTGCAGTCAGTCATGCCACGGAAAGTCAAGAAACGGTCAATCGATGAGTTTGTAATCGATCGCGTCAAAGAGATGCGGTCAGAGGCCGGATTCTCGCAAGAAGACATCGCCGTTTGGCTGGATGTAAGCGGCGGCTTTATCGGGCAAATTGAAAGCCGCAATTTCCGGGCTAAATACAACCTTCACCATTTGAACGAGCTGGCCAAAAAATTCAAGTGCAGCCCACGGGATTTCCTGCCTGAACAGCCATTGTAAAAAAATTTTGCAAAAAATACTAAACAATTTAGTATTTCAGAAAGGAAGATATACCTTTGTGAAAAGGTGCCAGCCATGATACATCGAAGACCGGAAGATCAACAATTCCTGAACAGAACAGCATTGTTTACAGAAGGAAACGCATGGGAAATTTCGCCTGTTGAAACAATGGAGCATGTTTTTGCCCTTGACAGCAAACCCGCATTGGCCGATCGCTGGAAACGGTATTCGTTGGCAGCGCTCCGGCAAACCCAAAGCAATATTGATTGCAGCGGCTGCATAGATTATTTTGAAAGAGTGGAGTTGCTGGTGGAAACAGCCTATATATTGTATGTCAAAAGCCGGAAAGAGTTGCCATTTGGTAGGTTTTTCGATATTATATCTCTTGGCGCCTGGAAGAAGTCGCTCGAATGCTGGCGCAATGCCTGCCTCTCGAATCACTCTGCCATAGAATCTATTGACCCTGGGTTCATTCTTATCATATATAATGACGTCCTCCAACTGCTGGAGGATGCCTGGCAATGGTATGCGGCCAATACCGATATTCCTTCTGCTGCAGAAGAGTCGTTTCCGGCGTATTTGCTGCGCCGTGTAGCCTGAAGCGGTGAAACAGTCACGGCAGTTTTGGCTCATGCAGCTAATTGCGATGGTCTGGACGGGTTAACCGAAGAAGACAAAATCCGGATAAGTCCGGTCGTTTCAGGCAAGCAGGTTTGTCTACTGGAATAGCTTTTCCGCTACTATAATGCTTTCGGGCTTGCCTACGTCCACAAACCGATCCCCGCTGTGGTCCATGGCCATAATGCGATGACCGGCTGCGAGATCAAGATAAACATCCACCAGCGAGAATTTTCCCTGCCGACTTATCAGGTCAAACACTGCCGGTTCATATACCACTACGCAACTATAGGCCCTTTGCACCAGGTGCGGCTTATCAATGCTGATACGCCGTTCGCCGGTGATGGTGTTTTCCCAACCGCAAAGGCGATTCTCTTCGTCAAACAGGAAATAGCGGGAGGTCTTCCGATTGGTCACCGCGAAGCTGATCAGGGCCTGCTGTTCGCGGTGAAAGCGAACCAGTTTGTTCAAATCCAGGTCGGTCAGTATATCTGCATTGATGCTTAAAAAAGGAGTATCGCCATCGAGAAAAGGCCGGGCTTTCATCAATCCGCCGCCAGTCTCCAGCACTTCGCCCCGTTCATCGCTGATGTGTACGGTACTGCCCCATCCATCGGCCGCCGCTACTGCATCTTCTATCTGATCAGCAAAATGATGCACATTCACAACTACATCTGTAATGCCATATTGCCGGAAATACTCCACATTACGCTGCAACAATGACTTTCCGTTAACCGGCGCCAATGCCTTGGGGTGATGCTCGGTCCAGGGTTTGAAGCGGGTACCGAGGCCCGCTGCGAAAATGATTGCTTTCAAAGTCGGAATTATTCGGGATGCAATATACTAATGAATAGCAGGCCGCTATTGTTGACCTAACTGCGGCTGCTCATAATGTGTAACCACCGTCTTCGCGCCAAATTTATTCCGTAAATGCCGCGCCGTTTGTTCGGCTGCATATACACTGCGATGCTGACCGCCGGTACAACCGAAATTGATCTGCAGGCTGTCAAAACCACGTTTGATAAAATCGGTAACAGTGATATCCACCAGGTCGAATACGCTGTTCAGGAAGATGGGCATATCGGTTTGCTGCTCCAGGTAGTCGATCACCGGCTTGTCTTTGCCGGTAAGGGACTTGTACTGGTCGATCCGGCCTGGGTTCAATATACCACGGCAATCGAACACAAAGCCACCGCCATTGCCGCTGTCGTCGGCAGGTATACCATGCTTCTTGTAACTGAAACTGGATACTTTTACCACCAGGGGTGAATCGGGGCCTGCACGCAAAGGTTCAAAACGGTTGATCACTATATCGCTGCTGCAGAACTGAATGCACTTGTCAAATTCGGGTACGGCGATACCCATACGGCGGTGGTTGGCGAACTGGCGCAGGTTGCGCAGCGCCAGTGGAATACTGGTCAGGAACTGGGCCTTGCGCTGGAAAAAGCCACGAAAGCCGTAGGCTCCCAGCACCTGCAACAGCCTGATCAGCACATATCCGTTGTATTGCAGGGTGAATTGCGCAGCATCAAGCGGATGCGGCAACAGCTTGCCGGCTTCCTGTATATAATAAGCCAGCAGATCGTCTTTCCATTGCTCGGGCAAATCAGCGCGTGCCTGCCAGAGCATGCTGGCCACATCATATTGCAAAGCGCCCAGCATGCCGCCCTGATAATCGATGAAATGCACCTGCCCATCCTTCACCATGACGTTCCGGCTCTGAAAATCGCGGAACATAAAATGCTTGTTCTCGGTACGGGTCAGGTAGGTGCTCAGCGCATCAAAGTCATCGAGCAGGGCCTGCTTATCGTAGGGAAATTTGAGGGTATCGAGAAAATAATACTTGAAGTACAGCAGGTCGCTCATGATGGCCTGCTTTCCAAATTCGAAAGCCGTCAGGCACTGACTGTAATCGATGGCTTCGCCCCCCACGATTTGAAGGTGGGCCAGCTTGCGCAGGCTTTGCTGAAACAACGCATAGACTTCTCCGGTATAGCCCCTGGCTTCCAGTTCGTTCAACAGGCTGGTATCGCCGAAATCTGATTGCAGGTATACATCACCGGCATCGCTGACAGCCCAAATTTCCGGCACAGGGCAATCTTTGGCACGCAACGACCGGCTGAAACTTACAAAAGTGGCATTCTCTTTCAGGTTATTGTTCCAGGTGGCAATACCTGTTCGGCCGTCTTCTCCCCGCACACGGTAATACAGGCGGTCGCTTCCGCTCTGGGGCAGCTTGATAACAGAGGACGGAGCGGCGCCAAAAGTTTTTTGCCACAATGCCGCAATCAACTGGTTATTATTTTCCATAGATATACGGCCGAAAATAACATTGTTTTTCCGAATGCGGGTAGTAGCTGAGGTCATCGTCGCAGATCGCTGATTGTTCAGTATCAGCCGCTCAACGTTCGAAAATGAACAGTTGGTGATCGTAGCGCTTTTATTATCTAATTGATAACAAGCATGTTATACAAATGGCATCACTGTTGAACATACCTGGCACTCAACCTACTGTGTATGTTCACCAACTATCTCAAGATTGCCTGGCGCCAGCTCACTAAAAACAAGGTTTATTCCTTCCTCAATATCATTGGGCTGGCCACCGGTATGGCCGTTGCCATGATCATCAGCCTGTGGATGT
>JAKPBL010000644.1 GCA_029778965.1 Bacteroidota bacterium | reverse complement strand
GGATAACAGCATCCGTCCCATCCCACTACGTCGAAAGGATGGGTGGCGTACTGCAAATCATAGAGGTATCCCTGCTTTTTGACATGCAGCAGGAAGTCTCCCTTTTTATCGTGGGTGATCAGCTCCTGCGGCCCGCGGATATCCCGTTCGCAATAGGGCGCATGTTCCAGCAGTTGTCCATACGGACTGAGATAGCGTTTCGGGAAACGAACCGGGCTGAAAGACTCAACGATGAGCAAACGGTTATGTGTATCCGAAAAATGCAGTTGGCAGATGGTGCCCCTGGGTATAAGCACGTAATCACCGGCAGCGAAGGGAAGGTCGCCATAGAGGCTGTGCAGGATGCCGCTGCCTTCATGCACGAAGACCAGCTCATCGGCGTCGGCATTCTTATAGAAATAATCTTTCGTGCCCTGCTTCGGAGCCGCCAGCGAAATATGGCAGTCGTTGTTGAACAGGACCACCTGCCGGCTGCGCAGGTAGTCGTCTGCCGGCTGCATTTGAAATCCATTGAAACTGCGGTGCTGTAATTTTTTTTCTGCGGCGGCCGAGGGCTGCAGGTTCGTGACGGCGCCTGTATTTGTTATCTGTGTCGGCGGATAAAGATGGTATAGCAGTGAATAATCGTTGGAAAAACCTTCGGTGGAAAAGAGTTGTTCCGAATAGAGTTTTCCCTCCGGCGACCGGAACTGCGTATGGCGCTTGTGCGGAATGTTTCCCAGCTTTTTATAGTAAGGCATGGTATATCGTTTTATTTATAGATTGCCTCTCAGTGCCTGTTCTCTTTCAATGGCTTCAAACAGTGCCTTGAAGTTACCTTTTCCGAAGCTTTGGGCGCCCTTGCGCTGGATGATCTCAAAAAAGAGCGTGGGGCGGTCTTCTACCGGCTTGGTGAAGATTTGCAACAGGTAGCCTTCTTCATCCCGGTCTACCAGGATGCCCAGCTCCGCCAGCGCGTCTATGTCTTCGTCGATAGCGCCAACCCTTTTCTTCAGCTCGTCATAATAGGCGTGCGGCACTTTCAGGAACTCAACACCCCGGCGCTGCAACTGGCGAACGGTGCTGATGATATCTTTTGTGGCAACGGCAATATGCTGTACGCCTTCGCCGCCGTAGTAATCGAGGTATTCTTCCACCTGCGATTTTTTCTTTCCCTCGGCGGGCTCGTTGATGGGGAACTTCACATAGCCGTTACCGTTACTCATCACCTTGCTCATGAGCGCAGAATACTCGGTGGAAATATCGTTGTCGTCGAAAGAAAGGATGTTTCTAAAACCCATGACGTTTTCGTAGAAGCCCACCCATGTGTTCATGCCATTCCATCCCACATTGCCTACGCAGTGATCCACGTGTAGCAGTCCGCTCTCCGATGGCCGGTATTCCGGCTCCCATTTCACGAACCCCGGCAGGAAGACGCCGCTATACTGTTCTCTTTCCACAAAAAGATGAACGGTATCGCCATAGGTGTGGATGCCCGACAGGGTAACGGCACCCTGGTCGTCTTTATGTGTTGCCGGCTCCAGGAAGCTTTGCGCACCCCTGGCAGTGGTTTGTCGCCAGGCATCAGCGGCATCTGCCACACGCAGCGCCAATACTTTTACACCATCGCCGTGCCGGTGAACATGGTTGGCGATTTCGCTGTCCGGCCGCAACGCGGTTGTCAGCACCAGGGTGATCTTTTGCTGGCGGAGCACATAGCTCACTTTGTCTTTCGACCCGGTTTCGGGACCCGCATAAGCGAGCGACTGGAAACCAAAGGCGGTTTTGTAATAGTGGGCGGCCTGTTTGGCATTGCCTACATAGAACTCTATATAATCAGTTCCGTACAGCGGAAGGAAATCTTTGTTGCCGGCGCCTGCCGCGGCCGGTTGTTGTATCGTTTGCATTGAAAATCGTTTTAAAAATGAAGAGAGACCAAGAACGGGAAGCTGGAGATGCCCTGGGCATTACAGGCAGGAAGACTCTTCGAGCGAGAGCAGGAGAAGGACATAGCGCTTGCGCGTATCCCCGAAGTATTTATGCGGATAATCAGGACGCATAGGAAAGGGCGTTGATCTTTTCTGCAATAACGAGCAGTGACTCCGGCAACTGCTGCATCGAATCCAGCACAAAGTAGCGCGCCTGGAATTTGTCTTTAATAACGGGACTGGTAATGATCGTTTCTATGTCGAATGGTACGCGGGTCGCTTTTTCGGACAGGCAGAAATCCGTTTCTCCGATAGAGGAGAGAATGCCTGCCCCGTATATTTTCAGGTTACCTTCGTCTTTTACCAGCCCGAACTCGATGGTGTACCAGTACAGCCTGGCAAGCATTTCGACGGCCACGTCGGCATAGTCGTGCTTTGCGGCGATTTCAGCCAGGCCATGCAGGAAATTGCAGACCATCGGGTCGGTGAGCAGCGGGATATGGCCGAATACATCATGGAACATATCGGGCTCTTCGAGGTAATCGAGCTGTTCGGGTTTCCGTATCCAGGTAGTGGCGCCGAACTGCCGGTTGAGCATTTTTTCAAAGAAGAGACGATCATCGATCAGGCCCGGTACAGCATATATCTGCCAGCCGGTAAGCGATTTCAATCTTTTGTTCACGAGACTGAATTCGGGGATCTGGCGTGCCTGGAAACCAAGCGTGGAGAGCCCGGGTTCAAAATTATGATAAGCGACTTTTTTTACTTTTTCCAGTTGCCTGGTGAATAAGACAGACCAGGTATGGTGGTCCGTAGCCGTATAAGCGCTATAGTCCTGCAGAAGCATGACAAAGGTTTTAGTGATAATAAGAAGGGAGACAGTGGATAAGGCGCAAAGAAGCCGCGCCTGTTATACAGGACGCATCTTGCGGGTCTTTTTATGCGCTACAGCGTGCATGGCACCAACGTGAAGATAGTAATCACCTGTAAAGCTAACGATTGTTAGCAAATAATTGAAATTTTATTGGCAGGCTATTGCCACAGGGCTGGTGGGCATATCGGCCATATCCCTAAATAGGCAAATCATTTGAAAAGATTCTTTTACAGGTGCGGACATGAAATTTTTTACGGCCACCATCGTGTTGTGGGTATGGCTGCAGGCACGATACTCTGCATATAGCTGCGTCATACCGACCGACGACTGTTTATGGTGCATTGGCCAGGAACGACGGCGCCATCAATAAACTCGCTGTTTTGTACCAGCGCAACCATAACCTGGAGAAAGCAGATTCCATTGCCCTGCTGGAGATGTTGCTGCACAACGATATGGCGGAAGCCTTTTCACGACAAGGTTCCGGTACCATAAAAAAGGCGGCCTTATACTTTATACGTGCAGGATTGTTATAACAAAGCAGAAAGGATATACCTACCCTGGGGACAATCTTAAAAATAAACAGGCGCTAAATTCGCAGGCAGCCGACCGAG
>JAKPBL010000019.1 GCA_029778965.1 Bacteroidota bacterium | reverse complement strand
CGGACGATGCTTTCGACGCAGAATATGGTGAACGCGGGTCATAAGCCGTTTCTTCTGTAAAGAAACCTGTTTCGCCCAGCGAGCCGTACACCTCGTCGGTCGATACATGGTAAAAAAGCTTGCCGTCGAATTTTCCCTCCCACGATTTGCGCGCCACATTCAGGAGGTTGGCGGTGCCCAGCACATTGGTTTTGACGAATTGCAGCGGATCGACAATACTGCGGTCCACATGGCTTTCGGCGGCCAGGTGGATCACAGCATCTACCGCATATTTTTCAAAAAGGTCTTTCATCCTCGCTTCGTCGGTGATATCTCCCTTTTCGAAAATATAATTGGGTGCCTTTTCGATGTCTTTCAGGTTTTCGAGATTGCCTGCATAGGTCAGCGCATCGAGATTCACGATGGTATAATGCGGATACCTGGTTACCATCCGGCGCACTACGTGCGATCCGATAAAGCCGGCGCCGCCGGTGATTACAATTGTCTTTGATTCGTTGCTCATTATAAACTCCAATAAGGACGTGAATGAATCTTGCTTCGGTATATTCCCTTCAGGTCAACCACCACGCCATGCGGTTTGGTGATCGCTGCAAAATAGGCATCGTCGAATTTCATATACGGCTCGTGCGGCACCGTCACCACTACCGCATCATATTGCCCTTTGGGCGCCTCGCTCAGCTCCAGTTCGTATTCATGGCGCACCTCGGCCGCTACTGCATAGGGGTCAACCACATCCACCCCGATATTAAACGCGCGTAACTCGGCTACCGTATCGGTGATCTTCGAATTTCTTATATCGCTTACATTTTCTTTAAAAGTAACGCCCATTACCAGCACCCGCGGGTTATCGGCCTGCCTGAGCACGTATTTAATAATTTTCCGGGCCAGGTATTTGGCCATATCATCGTTGATATACCGGCTGGCGGCTATAACACGGCTCTGGTATCCCAGCGAAGCAGCCTTGTGCGTCAGGTAATAGGGGTCCACGCCAATGCAGTGACCACCTACCAGCCCAGGATGAAACTTCAAAAAATTCCATTTGGTGCCCGCTGCTTCCAGCACTTCATAGGTGTTGATCCCTATGCGATCAAAAATCAGGCTGAGCTCGTTCATCAGCGCAATGTTCATATCGCGCTGGGTGTTCTCCACAATTTTACTGGCTTCGGCTACTTTGATCGAAGAAGCGCGGTGCACACCTGCATCAACCACCAGCTCGTACACTTTTGCCACCTGCTCAAGCGCTTCGGCATTATTGCCTGAAACCACTTTTACCACGCTGCGCAGCGTATTCTTTTTATCGCCCGGGTTGATCCGCTCGGGCGAATATCCCAGGCTAAAGTCTTCTCCCATCTTCAGTGCCGACTGCTGCTCCAGCACCGGCAGGCAGTCTTCTTCGGTACATCCTGGATACGTGGTCGATTCAAATACTACGTAGTCGCCTTTCTTCAGCACCGAACCGATGCTTGCCGACGCCGCCAGCAGCGGCTTCAGGTCGGGCACATTGTATTTGTCCACAGGCGTGGGCACCGCTACAATAAAAAAAGAAGCTTCTTTCAATGCATCGAGGTCGCTGGTGAAAACGATATCGCACCCCCGGAACTTCTCCGGCTCTACTTCTTTGCTGGGGTCGATGCCATTTTTCATCAGCTCCACTTTAGCGGGGTTGAGATCGAAACCAATGACGGGTATTTTCCTGGCAAACTCCAGCGCCAGCGGCAAGCCAACATACCCCAGTCCTATAACGGCCAGTTTTGTTTTCTTACCTGTTAAATCGTCGTAAACGCTCATTTATGAATGCTTTTAAACTCCTTGGGCTGCCTGAGCCATTCTGCGGGGGGCAGTGACTTGAAATAGTCGTAGGTGATCTTCACCCCTTCCGCGCGCTTCACGGTCGGCTCCCAGCCCAACAACGCTTTGGCCTTGCTGATATCCGGCTTTCTTTGTTTCGGATCATCTTTCGGCAAAGGCATATACACAATTTTTTGGGTGGTGCCCGTCAGCTTAATGATCTCTTCGGCAAACTCCTTCAGGGTTATCTCATCGGGGTTACCAATGTTCACGGGATAGGCATAGTCGCTTAACAGCAGCCGGTAGATGCCTTCCACCAGGTCGGCCACATAACAGAACGACCGGGTTTGGGATCCGTCACCGAATACG
>JAKPBL010000618.1 GCA_029778965.1 Bacteroidota bacterium | reverse complement strand
CACCATGGCTGCCGCTACCGGCTATAGCCTGGTGCTGAAGAAATGGCCTGCGGCCGATGGCGGCGTCCAGAAAGGATATGAGCTGCTGATGTCAAAAGAGAACCTTACTGCTTTTATCGTGGGTAATGTGGTGGCCTTCGTGGTGGCCTGGCTGGCCATCAGGTTCTTTATCGGCTTCCTGCAAAAGCATGGCTTCCGGTGGTTCGGCTATTACCGGATTGCCGCCGGTCTAATTCTTCTTATATTGCTTGGGATGAAAGTCATCCAATAAGCAACTATGCCAACTGCTTCCAAAAAGGTCATCAACGGATGGGCCATGTACGACTGGGCGAACAGCGCCTATAACCTCGTCATCACTTCTACCATATTTCCCGCTTATTTTGTTGGCATCACCAGCGCCGGCAACGGGAACGGCGCCCACTACACCACGTTCTTCGGCCGCAGTTTTATCAACACCTCGCTCATGGACTATGTGCTGGCGGTGGTATTCCTGCTGGTGGCCGTCAGCTCTCCCATACTCAGCTCCATTGCCGACTACCGGCGCAATAAGAAAGTGTACCTGCGCTGGTTCTGTATCATGGGGTCGGCCGCCAGCGCCGCCCTGTTTTTCTTCAAGCCGGGCATGACTGAGTTCGGCATGATCATGTTCGGCATCGCTGCCCTGGGTTATTGGGCCAGCCTGGTATTTTACAACTCTTATCTGCCGGAAATAGCAGCACCTGAAGACCAGGACCGCGTATCGGCCAAAGGCTTTTCACTCGGCTATATCGGCAGCGTACTGCTGCAGATCGTCTGTTTTATACTGATCCTTAAACCGGAGCTGCTGGCTTATTTCGGGCTTGACCCGGCCGATAAGACCGCCGGCGCCCGCTTCTCTTTCCTGCTCGTGGGATTATGGTGGTTCGGCTTTGCACAAATGACGCTGCGGGTATTGCCCCTGAGCCCCGTCAGTGAAAGAAAGGCGCGTACCAATGTGCTCACCAACGGGTTTAAAGAGCTGAAGCTGGTATGGCACCAGGTTCAGTCGCTGCCCGCGCTCAAACGCTTCCTGCTTTCTTTTTTCCTGTACAGCATGGGGGTACAAACGGTGATGCTGGTGGCGGCCGGTTTTGCAAAAAAGGAAATATTCCCGCATCCCGACGATGAACCCAAACTGCTGATCACCATTATCGTTATTCAACTGGTGGCCGTCATCGGCGCGGTAGCATTGAGCCGGCTGTCGAAACGCATCGGCAATATGGCGGTGCTGATGATCTCGGTAATATGCTGGATCGCCATTTGCACGGCGGGTTATTTTGTACACAGCGCCACCCAGTTCTATATACTCGCCGCCGCCGTGGGGCTGGTGATGGGCGGCATCCAGAGCATGAGCCGCAGCACCTATTCAAAGCTGCTGCCCGAAACAAAAGACACCACGTCTTTCTTCAGCTTTTTTGACGTCACCGAAAAGATCGCCATCGTAATCGGCATATTTACGTTCGGTTACCTGGAAGACCTGACCGGGAGTATGCGAAATTCGATCGTGGCACTGGGGCTGTTCTTCCTCGCGGGACTTATCGCCCTTATATACACCAATAAAGTTTATCCCAAACAATATGCAGGTATATAGCATCGACACCGGGTATTTCAAGCTCGACGGGGGCGCCATGTTCGGCGTGGTTCCCAAAACCATCTGGAACCGCCTGCACCCGGCCGACGAAAACAACCTCTGCACCTGGGCCATGCGTTGCCTGCTGCTGGTGGAAGACGATCGCCGCATTTTGGTCGATACCGGTATCGGCGATAAACAGGACGAGCGGTTTTTCAGCCACTACCATTTGCATGGAGAGGATACGCTCGACACTTCGCTTGCCAAACACGGCTTCACCCGCAACGACATCACCGACGTATTGCTCACCCACCTGCACTTCGACCATGTGGGCGGCGCCATCAAACGCGAAGGCGATAAGCTGGTGCCCGCTTTCCCGAATGCCGTTTACTGGTCGAACGAAGCCCATTGGAACTGGGCCATTCATCCGAACAACCGCGAGAAAGCCTCATTCCTGAAAGAAAATATTCTGCCCATCGCCGAAAGCGGCCGGCTGAAGTTTGTACCCGTGCCGCATGAAGCCCCTCTCTTCGATAAGCTCGTGCCCCTGGCCACCGCGTCGTTCACCCGGAACATACAGCTCCGGTTTGCCAATGGGCACACGCAGGCGATGATGCTGCCGCAGTTCCAGTACCGCGATAAAACCATCGTGTATATGGCCGACCTGCTGCCCTCGGTCAATCACATCCCCCTGCCGTATGTAATGGCGTACGACATGTTCCCGCTGGAAACCCTGCACGAGAAAGAGTCGTTTCTCACCGAG
>JAKPBL010000613.1 GCA_029778965.1 Bacteroidota bacterium | reverse complement strand
AATGAATATGGAAATCGCCTTTTTTGGAATTCAGGTTGCTGTTTTGCTGCGCGCCGGTGGTTATATTGCCTATACCCGGTAACGGCGGCGTGAAGTTCTCCGTTTGCACGTTGAACTTGGAAATAGAGCCCAGCACCCCGATTTTCAGTCCGCGGAACAGGTCATAGTCCGCGCTGCCCATCAGTTGGGTCAGCTCTTCGGTGCCGCGGTTGGTTTGCAATTCCTGGCGGGCAACGGGGTTCTGTTGCTCGAACCCGTTGTAGGCATAATAGCTGCCGTCGGCATTGTACACCGGGTACACCGGCGGTGTGGTATTGATATAAGCGAAGATGGCGTAGTCGGCATAGCGGCGTATGTTCCGGTTGTTGAATACCGACACACGTATGTCGAGCTTATTGTTCAGCGCTTTTTGCTGGGCATTGAAACGGAGGCCGAATTGCTCTTTGCCGGTATTGATGACGATGCCCTCCTGGTTCAGGTAGGTGGCCGACGCCCGGTAATTGAAATTGCCGGTACCGCCCGACACAGCTATATTGTGACTGTGCGAAACACCCGTGCGGGTAATGGCGTTTGCCCAATCTGTATTGGCGCCCTTGTCGTAACTGTTGATGGTGGCGTCGTCGATGCCGGCCAGCCGGTTGGCTTCGCGCCATTCTGCCGCGTTGGCCAGGTCGAAACCTTTGGCCAGCTTGTCGAATGCAACATAGGCGTTGTATTCAACCTGCGAGCGGCCGGCGGTGCCGCGTTTGGTATTGATGATAATTACACCGTTGGCGCCCCGTGAACCATAGATGGCGGTGGCTGACACATCTTTCAATACATCATAAGAAGTGATATCGCCCGGCGGGATCGACGAGATCTGGTTCGGATCGTCGAGCGGAATACCGTCCAGTACGATCAGCGGTGTTTGCCCGCCGCTCAGCGATGTTTGCCCCCTGAGCCGTATCACCAGGCTGGTGTTCGGGTCGCCGCCCGGCTGCGTAATGCTGAGGCCGGCAATTTTACCCTGGATCTGTTGCAGGGGGTTGTTGATGACGCCGGTGCTGAAGTCTTTCGACGACAGGCTGGCAATAGCCGCCGTCGCGTCCCGCCGCTTTACCGTGCCATAACCCACTACGACCACATCGGCATAGGTTTTTGATTCGGGAACCAGGGTAATGCTGACCGTGGTTTTACCGCTGATGTTCACTTCCTGTTCGGTGTATCCGACAGAACTGATAACCAGCACCTGCGTTCCCGCAGGAACGGCAATGCTGAAGTTGCCGTTTTCGTCGGCAGCAGCAGCGCCCGCCTGTCCCTTTACAGCGATGGTTGCGCCGGCTACGGCCTTTCCGTCGGGGTCTGTTACCCTGCCGCTGATGGTCGATTGTGCCAGCAGCAGCAGACCCGGAAGGAGAAATAGGAATGAAAGGAAGATCCTGCACAAGGATTTGGGAGAGATCATAACAATCGTTTTGGTCGTTAGCGGATGTTTAGCAATTGATGTCAGTTTTTGTATACTGGTACATACTGGTACAATATTATCAATTATTTGAAAGAATCCAAAAAAAATTTTGCAAAGCCGGGATTAAAAATTTGCGGGGTAAAAAGGGAAAGTGCAGAAAGCCAAAAAGTCAAAAATCAAAAGCCGAAAACAGCCCGCCGGTAACGATGAATGCTGCATTTGCAGCGGCTTTTTTTTGACTTTTGACTTTTGGTTTTTGACTTTCTACGCGTACTCCCGTCAAAATCAATCCTCTTTTTTGTCACTCCTTTGTCATATTGAACTATTTTTGTAAAAATTTAACGCACGGATGAAATGGTCTGAATTCTTCACTTCGTCGATTGGAAAGAAGTTCGTGATGTCCCTAACCGGTTTATTCCTGATCTCTTTTTTGATTATCCACGCCAGCATCAACGCCTGTATTTTTGCCGATTTGCCCATCTTCGACAGCAACGACAATGGCGAGATCTTTAATAAGGCAGCCCATTTTATGGGGGCCACCATCCTGATCCGGATACTGGAGTACGGCCTGTTTGTCGGTCTTTTACTGCACGTTTACCAGGGTTACCTGCTTACCGTGCAGAACAAGGCCAAAAGAAAGGTCGGTTATGCCGTTAACCTGGGTAACCGCGGCAGCAAATGGTACAGCCGTTCCATGGGGCTGCTGGGCACCCTTATCCTGTTGTTCCTCGTTGTTCACCTGGCTCATTTCTGGGTGAAGGCCCGCTTCACGCATACCCTGGCGCCCATCAGTTACAACGGGAAAGAGATGCACGATATGTTCTCCGAAATGAAAATGGTGTTCTCGAACCCCCTGGTAGTAGTTATATATGTGCTGGGCTGTATCTCGCTGGCCTATCACCTGGCCCACGGCTTCCAGAGTGCTTTTCGTACCATCGGCGTTCACAACAACCGGTACAATATCATGCTGACCTCCCTGGGTTATGGTTTCGCCATCATCGTACCGCTTGTATTTGCACTTATGCCCATCGCGATGTACCTGGGCTGGGTTGCCTGATTATTAAATCCTGATTTATCTGCATATTATGCTCAACTCTAAAATTCCATCGGGACCGTTAGATCAGAAATGGACAGAATTCAAGGGACACTGTAAGTTGGTGAACCCCGCGAACAAAAGAAAGCTGGAAATCATTATTGTAGGCACAGGATTGGCCGGCGCCTCCGCCGCCTCATCCCTCGGGGAACTGGGTTATAAGGTGAAAGCCTTCTGCTTCCAGGACTCGCCCCGCCGCGCGCATAGCATCGCCGCACAGGGAGGTATCAATGCCGCCAAAAACTACCAGAACGACGGCGACTCCGTCTTCCGTCTTTTCTACGATACCATTAAGGGTGGCGACTACCGCGCCCGCGAAGCCAACGTACACCGCCTGGCCGAAGTGAGCGGTAATATCATCGACCAGTGCGTGGCCGCCGGGGTGCCCTTCGCCCGTGAATACGGCGGATTGCTCAGCAACCGTTCTTTCGGCGGTACACAGGTGCAACGTACTTTTTATGCCGCCGGCCAGACCGGCCAGCAATTGCTGATCGGCGCGTATCAGTCCCTCGAACGCCAGGTAGCCCTCGGCAATGTAACCATGTACTCGCGCCATGAGATGCTTGACATCGTAAAGATCGACGGCAAGGCCCGCGGCATCATCGCCCGTAACCTGGTGACCGGCAAACTGGAGCGTCATTTCGGTCATGCGGTACTGTTGTGCAGCGGCGGTTACGGCAACGTATTCTACCTGTCGACCAATGCCATGGGCAGCAATGTGACCGCCGCCTGGAAAGCCCACCTTAAAGGCGCTTTCTTCGGCAATCCCTGCTTTACGCAAATCCACCCCACCTGTATCCCGGTGAGCGGCGACCACCAGAGCAAGCTCACCCTGATGTCGGAGTCGTTGCGGAACGACGGTCGCATATGGGTACCGAAAAAACAGAACGATACGCGCAGGCCCAACGAGATACCCGAAGAAGAACGCGACTATTACCTCGAAAGAAGATATCCCGCTTTCGGTAACCTCGTGCCGCGCGACGTGGCCAGCCGCGCAGCCAAAGAACGCTGCGATGCGGGTTACGGCGTAGGTACGTCCAAACAGGCGGTATACCTCGATTATGCCGACGCCATCCACCGTTATGGTAAAGGAGAGGTGAACAAACGCAATCTCGAAAATGTGTCGGAAGAAGAAGTGATCCGGCTGGGTAAGGAAGTGGTGAAAGAGAAGTACGGCAACCTCTTCGATATGTACGAAAAGATCACCGGTGAAAATCCCTATGAAGTGCCGATGCGGATCTATCCCGCGGTACACTATACCATGGGTGGATTGTGGGTTGACTATGAGCTGATGACCTCGGTACAGGGACTGTATTGCCTCGGTGAAGCGAACTTCAGCGACCATGGCGCCAACCGCCTGGGCGCTTCTGCGCTGATGCAGGGACTGGCAGACGGTTATTTCGTGATCCCCTATACCATCGGTAATTATCTCGCCGACGAGATCATGACCAAGGCAATTCCGACCGATCACCCCGCGTTTGTGGAAGCGGAAAAAGAAGTGGCCGACCGGATCAACCGCCTGATGAATATCAAGGGTAAGCAATCGGTGGAAAGCCTGCACAAGCGCCTCGGCAAGATCATGTGGGACAAATGCGGCATGGCGCGCAACGAAGCCGGTCTTAAAGAAGCCATCGTGGAGATACAGGCGCTCAGGAAAGAGTTTTGGAGCGACCTCCGCATTCCCGGTACCATTGAAGAGATGAATCCCGAGCTGGACAAAGCCAACCGCGTGGCTGACTTTATTGAGCTGGGCGAGCTGATGTGCCTCGACGCCCTGAACCGCCGCGAAAGTTGCGGTGGCCATTTCCGCGAAGAAAGCCAGACCGAAGAAGGCGAGGCCAAGCGGAACGACGACGAATTTTCTTATGTGGCGGCCTGGGAATACAAAGGCGAGCACCAATGGGAATTACATAAAGAAGCATTGAATTTTGAAGTGGCCAAACCCACCCAACGTTCATACAAATAGTATACTATGTCTAGCAATACCATGAATCTGACCCTCAAAGTCTGGAAGCAAAAGAACAGTCAGGATACCGGCCATTTCGAGACCTACCAGGTAAAGAATATATCGGATGAGATGTCGTTCCTGGAAATGTTTGATGTATTGAACGAAGAGCTGATCGCCGAAGGCAAAGAACCCATTACGTTCGACCACGACTGCCGCGAGGGCATTTGCGGCGCCTGCTCCATGTATATCGACGGCAAGCCCCATGGCCCCTGGCTGGCCAATACCACCTGCCAGCTCCATATGCGCGCCTACAAAGACGGTGATACCATTGTGGTGGAGCCCTGGCGGGCCAATGCTTTCCCCGTGATCAAAGACCTGATGGTGGATCGTACCGCCTTCGACCGGATCATACAAGCGGGTGGTTATATATCGGTAAATACCGGTAACGCCCAAGATGCCAATAATTTACCCATCGAAAAACAACTTGCCGACGACTCGTTTGCCGCTGCGGCCTGTATTGGTTGCGGCGCCTGCGTAGCCGCCTGTAAGAACAGTTCGGCCATGCTTTTCCTGTCTGCCAAAGTGAGTCACCTGGCATTGTTGCCGCAGGGTGAGCCCGAGCGCAAGATCCGCGTTACGAACATGCTCGCGCAGATGGACAAAGAAGGCTTTGGCGCCTGCACCAACACCGGCGCCTGTGAAGCGGTTTGTCCCAAGGAAATTTCGCTGACCAATATCTCCCGCCTGAACAAGGAATATCTGCTGGCAGGGTTGACGAGTGAAAAATAACTCCTGGTTAATGGTTTGTGGTATATGGTTTATAGTTGGGTTGGAGGTTTAAAGTTGGAGATCGCTGCCGCGTGTAGCATATTTTATTATAGGCCACCTGCACAGATGTGTGGGTGGCTTTTATTTTACCCGTCGGGTGCCACCCGACGGGTAAAGTTCTTTGCGTCTGCTCCTTGACGTGCTTTCCCGAAAACAAAAACCTGCCTGGCGGGAGAAGACAATATCCCGTACATGACAGCTGTCTTCAACTTTAGACCTCCAACCCAACTATAAACCATAGACCACAAACCATAAACTAAACGATAAACTTTCACTACTTTTGCGCCTCGGCAAAACTCCACTTTACATGATTTCTGTTAATAATGTGACGCTTTCGTTTGGTAAGCGCGTGCTGTTCGATGAGGTTAACCTGAATTTTACGAAAGGGAACTGTTACGGGGTAATCGGCGCCAATGGAGCCGGCAAATCCACGTTTTTGAAAATATTGTCTGGCGAAATTGAACCCACCAAAGGCTCGATAAGCATTACACCCGGCGAACGGCTGGCGGTGCTGAAGCAGAACCATTTTGCTTATGACGAGATAACCGTGCTGAATACCGTGCTGATGGGTCACCAGAAAATGTGGGACGTCATGCAGGAGCGCGACGCCATTTACGCCAAGGCCGATTTCACGGAAGAAGACGGCATGCGCGCCGGCGAGCTGGAGGGGGAGTTTGGCGAAATGGGCGGCTATACCGCCGAAAGCGATGCCGGCTCCATGCTGAGCGAACTGGGCGTGCCGGAGCAGTTTCACCAGAGCCTGCTGAAAGACATTCCCGGCAACCTCAAGGTAAGGGTGCTGCTGGCGCAGGCGATTTTCGGTAACCCCGATATCCTGCTGCTCGACGAACCGACCAACGGCCTCGACATC
Source organism: Bacteroidota bacterium (assembly GCA_029778965.1). Lineage (GTDB taxonomy): Bacteria > Bacteroidota > Bacteroidia > Chitinophagales > Chitinophagaceae > Flavihumibacter. The sequence continues at coordinate 4,268 of JAKPBL010000613.1, read as the reverse complement.
GAAACCATTGGCTGGCTCGAGAATTTCCTGGCCGATTATGAGAACATCGTGCTGGTGGTATCGCACGACCGTCACTTTCTCGATGCGGTATGTACCCACGTGGCAGACGTAGATCGCGTCAAGATCAAAATATTTACCGGTAACTACACTTTCTGGTATGAAAGCTCACAGTTGATGAGCCGCCAGGTCAACGACAAGAACAAGAAAACCGAAGAGAAACGTGCCGCCCTGATGGAGTTCATCGCGCGATTCAGCGCCAATGCATCCAAATCAAAGCAGGCCACCAGCCGGAAAAAGGCCCTGGAAAAGCTTACGATCGAAGAGATCGAGCCGTCCAACCGGCGCTATCCCGGCATCATTTTCCAGCCGCAGCGGGAGGTGGGCAACCAGATACTCAATGTCGAGAAACTGGCTGCAAGTGTTGACGGCCGGGTGCTCTTCGACAAGGTTAGCTTTAGCGTAAACAAGGGCGACAAAATCGCGTTCCTGAGCAAAGATCCCCTGGCAGTAACCAGCTTCTTTGCAATAATTGCCGGTAATAAAAAAGCCGATAAAGGTCAATATGAGTGGGGAACCACTATCACGTCGGCGTATCTTCCGCTTGAAAACAATGAATTTTTTACCAGCAACCTCAACCTGCTCGACTGGCTGCGGCAATATGTGCCGCCTTATGTGACCGATGCCGACGAACCCTTTCTCCGCGGCTTTTTGGGCAAGATGCTGTTCAGCGGCGACGATATTTTAAAGAAAACAACTGTGCTGAGCGGTGGCGAAAAAGTGCGTTGCATGATCAGCCGTATGATGTTGCAGCAGCCCAACTTAGTGGTACTCGACCAGCCCACCAACCACCTCGATCTCGAAAGCATCCAAAGTTTCAACGAGGGCTGCCAGAATTTCCCCGGCATCGTGTTGATGACTTCGCACGACCACACTTTCATTCAAACCGTGGTTAACCGTATCATTGAACTGACCCCTAATGGTATCATCGATCGTTTGATGACCTTTGATGAATACCTGGCCGACGACCGGGTAAAGAACCTGAAGGCGGAGATGTATCATGAAAATGTCAGGGCCTGAACCCGGTTATCACTTATTCCCGGCGCGACGGTATCCGGTAAGTAAGGCCGGTATTCAGTGCCAGCAGGTATCGCCCGCCATATACCTGGAAGTAGAAAGCCATCGGGTCTTTGGCGAAATGAAAGGTGTTCCGCACGATTACATGGGTCGTATTCCCATCGTCGTAATAACCGGATCCTCCCGAAGACCAGTAATAGTTATCTGCATAAGGTACCTGCCGGAAGTTGGTGCCTACGCCAAACTGGTAGCCGAACTTCGCGCCTGACCGCCGGCGGCGGAAGACCATTTCGGTTGTAAGGAAATACATGTCCTGCAACCTTCTCCGGTCAACATACTGGATCGCCGAATCGGGCACTGATTTGCGGTATTGGTAATAGCGGCCGCTTTCCAGGCCCATATTGCCTTCCACACCAATGATGCGCCAGTCGAACGTGGGTGCGACTGGCAGCACAAATGCCGCGCCGGCTGACAGGGCGCCGGAAAACACGAAGTTGGACCGGCGGGTTGGGTAAGGATAGGCGCCGGGATCTATATACGGATCGTCGTATCGATCGAAATTATAAGCGCCGGCATTCACCTGTACGCCGCCGAAATACTGGAATTGGCCAGCCTTGCCGGCATGGTGGTACTTAAACTGCGCCAACTGGGCATTGTCTCCCAGGTCGCGACCAATAGCGTTGAACGAACCTGACAGTGAAATATAGTTGGCATGTGTAAAGGTATCCGATTGGGATGGCTGTACGTGGTAGGTGCTTTGTGCGATGGGCAGCGGACTTATCGCGATCCGGCCGCCCCCTGAACAGGCGGAAAGCAGGAAAACAACGGAAACGGTCGGCAGCAGCCTGAACAGGGATTGGGTTCTCATGCTGCGATTGACAAGCAAACACCTGGGATCGCTGCATAGGTGCAAAGCGCAATAATCGCCTTATTTTCGCGCTTTAAGGGAAATCGGGCAGATTGGGAAAATGGGTGCTGATACCGCTGTTGATTGTGCTGGCGATGGGAGTTTCTCACGCCCAACAGCCGGTTGCTGCCTCCGGGCAACCCGAATCGAACCTCCGGCGGAAGAAAATATTGGTGCATGTTGGCTTCACGGCCATCGACACGGCCAGTCTCGTACCGGGCAGTTTTACGATACCCGGCATCCCCGAACAATGGTACACGGTCGATTGGCTGAACGGCGCTATCTATTGGAAACAGGCGCCCCCGGTCGACTCGGTGGAAATACGTTACCGCGTGCTCGGCAGCCGCCTTAACGCCAGCCGCCATCACCTCGACTTCGACAGCCTGCTGAACAACTATGTATCGCAGGCGTATATACGCGGTGGTGCCGAAGCCGTGACTACCGCCGACTTTTTCAATTTCGGAAATATCACCTACAATGGCAGCTTCGGTCGCGGCATCTCGTTCGGCAATGCGCAGGATGCGGTGGTAAGCTCCAATCTCAACCTCCAGATCGCCGGTTACCTGGCCGATAGCATAGAGATAGTAGCAGCCATCACCGACAATAACATTCCCATACAACCCGATGGAACTACCCAGCAACTGAATGAATTCGACCGGATCTTTTTGCAGTTCCGCAAAAAGACCTGGGCGCTGAGCCTGGGCGATATCGATCTTCGCCAGAATAAGAACTACTTCCTCAATTTTTACAAACGCCTGCAGGGCGCCAGTTTTGAAACCACCACCACGGTGGCGCCGGGTATCAGCAGCAATACCATCTTCAGCGGGTCTATTGCCAAAGGCAAGTTTACGCGAAATATTTTCGACGGACTGGAAGGTAACCAGGGACCTTATCGCCTTACCGGCGCCAACGATGAATTGTATTTTGTAGTGCTGGCAGGCACCGAACGTGTGTACATCGACGGAGAATTGCTGCAGCGCGGTGAAGACCGCGACTATGTGATCAATTACAACACGGCAGAGATAACGTTTACGCCTAAACGAATGATCTCGAAAGACCGGCGCATACAGGTAGAGTTTGAATATGCCGACCGGAACTACCTGAATACGAATCTGTACCTCGCCAATGAAACGGATATCGGCACCCGCTTCAAGCTGCGCATGGGCGTTTTCTCCAACCAGGACGCCAAAAATTCGCCCATCAACCAGCATCTCGACGCCGGATCGAAACGGTTCCTGGCAGGTATCGGCGACAGCATTTCGCAGGCGTTTTACCCGGTAGCCAGCCGCGATACTTTTTCCAGCTCACGCATTATGTACAAAAAGGTGGAGATCGGTACCGATTCGATCTATGTATATTCCACCAACCCCGACAGCGCCTTCTATTACCTGTCGTTCGTTGACGTGGGAGCGGGCAGGGGTAACTACCTGCCGGCGGAACTGGCTGCCAATGGCAAAGTGTACCAGTGGGTGGCGCCGGTCAACGGGGTACCGCAGGGGCAATTTGAGCCGGCTACTTTCCTGGTGACGCCTAAAACACAGCAGGTGCTGACGGTTGGGGGCGACTATACCATCAGCGACCGCACCAGTGTCAGCGCCGATATCGGCATGAGCCGTTATGATGTCAATACCTTTTCAAGCCTGCAGAAAGGCAACGACCGCGGTCTGGCGGCGAGAATACAGGCGAAGCACGTAATCCCCCTGGCCAAATCGAGAAAATTGCAGGCCGATGGTTCGGTAGAATGGGTAGAAGCCACGTTTAAGCCCCTGGAACGTTTGCGGAACGTGGAGTTCACGCGCGACTGGGGCCTGGCGCTGGTGGTGCAGCCGGCAGATGAAACCATGTTTTCCGCCGGCCTTGAAATGACCGATGGCCAGAACAGCAAGATCAGGTACCAGTTGACGGGATATAACCGGAGCGATGGCTTCAACGGTATCCGCAACAGCATCAGCCACCAGCAGGAAACCAGGGGCTGGACGTTCAATAATGTGGTGAGCCTTACCCAATCGTCGAGCAGTACCGACAAGGGGCATTTTTTTCGCCCCAGCTTCGATGTGTCGCGGCGACTGGAAAAACTCGGCAACTATGTGGTCGGCGCCAATTATTCGCTGGAGCAAAACATTGCCCGGTACCGGTTTGCCGATTCGGTTACGCCTTACAGCTTCGCGTTCGATGTAATGAAGTTTTACCTGCGTTCGAACGAGCGAAAGCCTGACAAGTGGAGCATCAGCTATTATACGCGGTCTGACCAGTATCCGTCGGGGGCAAAGATGGTGCGCACCGATCG
>JAKPBL010000588.1 GCA_029778965.1 Bacteroidota bacterium | reverse complement strand
ACAATCGCGCAGGGAACCATATTCGCTGCTTATCTCGAGGCGCGCCAGTGCGCCTTCAATGCCGTCTTGTAACAGGTTGTTTTTTTCACACTGCGCCAGGTGCTGCCGTATGCGTAACGGCGCCTGCTCAAGATCGTCGGGAATGGGCGCCACCGCCTTCACCCGGTGGCCCGCTGCTAAAAAAGACACGACAATACTGCTGCCCATCAGGCCCAGCCCGACTACGCCCACTTCACGGTCAGTTATCAAATGACTTTGCTGCATTTGTATCAGGCAATTTTCGCTACACAGTCAATTTCCACCTTAATACCTTCGGCCAATACCGACTGCACGGTGGTTCTCGCCGGCTTAACACCGGTAAAAAAGCCGGCATATACCGTATTATACCTGTCAAAATCGCTGATATCGGCCAGGTGCACCGTGCATTTCACCACCTGGTCCATTTGCCCGCCGGCGGTTTCTATAATCGTTTGGATATTTTGCAGGGTACGGGTTGTTTCTTCTTCAATGGTGCCGAGAACAAAGGCAGAGGTGTTGAAATCAACAGATGCCTGCCCGCTTACGTACAGCCATCCGTCTATCAAAACAGCATCTGTATAGGCGCCGGTAGCAAACGCCTTATCGCGATCGGGATGAATCACAGGTCTTTTCATGCTATCAAAAATAGCAGGGCACCTACAGAAACTCCCTGCCAAATTTTTACAATTGTGAAACTTTCTTTCAGGATGACCCGGCGATAAAAAAATATTGCTATTTTTCATAAGAGATTATCAGAGGGCTCTTCTCCATGTGTAAAAAACTCCTATATGAAATCGATTGAGCGGAGGTTACCGCAGGATATCGATAAATCATTCATCGTTTTTAACGAAGTAGGGAAGTGTTTCCCCTATCCCTGGCATTATCATCCTGAATTTGAGCTGGTATATGTAAGGCAAAGCACCGGCCGGCGCATGGTAGGAGATCATATCGGCTTTTTTGATGCAGGCGACCTGGTATTTATGGGAAAATACCTTCCTCATGTATGGGTGAACGATCCCGTTTACCGCGAAGAGAAGGCAGACCACCTGGCCGATGCGATTGTTGTGCAGTTCACGGATTCTTTCCTGGGCGACCGGTTTATGCAGATACCGGAAGTCGAATTATTCAAGAACACGCTCTGGCTTTCCAAAAGAGGAATGGCAATCCTGGGCGATACGCGAAAGCGCATCACCCGCAAAATGGACGAAATGCTGACCATGAACGGACTGCAACGGTTGTCTGCCCTGTTATATGTTTTTGACGAGCTCGCCAATACCAATGAGTATGAATTGCTGGCCAGTCCGGCTTTTACGCAGGAGTCGCATTTCAAATCATCCGATCATTTCCGGAAGATCAATGAATATATAATGAACAATTTCCACCAGGATATTTCATTGACGGAGATCGCCAGTGTGGCGAATATGGCAGTTACCACCTTCTGCAATTTCTTCAAAAGCCATTACCGCCTCACTTTTGTGGAGTACCTGAACAAGGTGAAGATCGGGCACGCCTGCAAGCTGCTGTCGATGGGAGAAATGAATATTGTGGAAGTGGCCTATTCAAGCGGGTATAACAATGTTGCCAATTTCAACAAACAATTCAGGAATGTGAAGCAGATGACCCCCAGTGAATACAAAAAAATCGTCAGCGGGGGTTATAGTGCAGATACCGCTGTTACCTGATACGGCACCGCTCCCGCGCTGCGGTAGTGATATAGTATTTTGCCAGCAACGCCGATCGCTCCCACGCAGGCATCTGTTTCTGCTCCAGGTATTCCAGGTATTTTTTCACTACCGATGAGAACTGCTGCTCATGGCCGGTCACCCAACGATCGGGAATCAGCACTTTCCACGATTTCCCCTCTTTTTCGAGCGATACGCCGGGATACTCCCTGGCTACAGATTCGATGGCTGCCTGCAACGACCGCTCCCAGGCATCCTGGCCTACGCCGGGCGCCGGCTCTATATACAATACTGGCCGAAATGCTTCCCGTTTATCCTGCCTGGTCACCAGGTTACAGGAGGTTCCGCGGAAAACAGCATAATGCGTATCACCTGCACCTTCGGTTGCCGCGAATTCCCAGGACACTTTCACCCGGGCGAAAATATTTTTTATCGCATAGTTGATTTCGCCATTGGCCAGCACCGGTAAGGAACTGTCTTTAACAACCCCGTTTAGAAACGCAGGATATGCCGGCTGGCCCGTCACTTTCCGGAACTGTTCTGCGGAAAGCACCGTGGGCCAGTGCCTGCAGTCTCCTACAACGATGTCTGTTTTATAGTCAATGGGCTGGTCTGAAAAACCTGTCCAGTGGATGAGATCGATCAGGTGTGTGGTAACATCCGTTATACCTTCTCCCTGCTGTTGCACATCGAAATACCAGGCCGGCCGGAGCAGCGGTTTTCCCGATACCGTTTTGTAAAAATGGTGCACGCTCTCGGAAACAACCGATGGCCGATCGGCCGTGCCCGGCAGGAGCCTGCCGAAAACCGCGGTATCCTGAAACAGTTTTTTCTGAATCACATTGACGATATCATAACGGGAAGTCATGATGTCGCATAGCATCAGTTTCTTTCCGGCGGCTTCATCCATAGACTGCCTGAGTTGTTCGAACCCCTGCCGGTCAATCGCCATGGGCTTGTCGGCCAGCACGTGCAGGCCCGCTGACACCATCTTTGAAATATAATTCGCCTTATCCCTGTTATTGCCTGCCAGTATTGCAATGCCGCCACTTTTCTCCTCTTCCGCCCTTTTTAAAAAATCCGGGGCGGCATATACCAGCTCTTTCCAGGCGGTGGGCTGCTCTTTGCGCGTGTTGTACAGAGTAATGTAGTCGAGGTAAGCCTTCGCCTCAGCGCTATCGGGGGCATATACATGCACTTCCGGATCTATCTGGTCATACATCGATCGCTGCATCAGGGCCGCATGGAAATGACCGGGATCCAGCACAACCAACCGTAGCCGATCTTTCCGGTGGGCGTGACTGGTATCGTTGCCGCCACAACCGGTAACGGCGACGATGGTTGCAAACAGGATGGTTGTTCCGGGTAAAACAAGTTTCATTTATGGGATTTTTTCAGAGATTGGTTTTACCGTGCAATTCAACCGGATTGCCGGTTCGGGCGCTTTCATACATGGCCGTTACGATTTCCACGGCTTTGCGCCCTTCCGTTCCGTCTACCAGGGGCAAACGGTTTTTTTCAACGGCATCGATGAAATCAGCTATCTGCCGCTGGTGTGCCCAATACCCTATGTCGGCCGGATTCGCAGCCCCTCCCAGGGTGGCTACGCCGTCATCGACTGCAGGCCCTGGTACAGGCTCGCGGAACTGCCATTTTACGAAAGCGGTTTCCTCCAGTACCGCCGTGCCGCCGGTGCCCAATATTTCGATACGCCGGGGTGAGCCGGGGAATACGGCAGTCGAGCATTCCAGTGCGCCGAGGGCGCCATTGGCAAAATGAATGATGGCCACCAGCGTATCTTCCGCCTCTATTTCCTTATGCAGTGTGCGTGTTGCAAATGCCTGTACTTTTTGCACAGGCCCCATATACCACTGCAGCAGGTCCACCGAATGAATACCCTGGTTCATCAAAGCGCCGCCACCATCAAATTGCCAGGTGCCGCGCCATTTACCCGACTGATAGTATTCATGGGTACGGCTCCATTTTACATACGCGCTGCCGAGACAAAGCGTTCCAAACCCGCCGTCATCGATCGCCTGTTTTAAGCGCTTTGATTCCTCGTAAAACCGGGAAGGAAACACCACGCCCAGTTGCACGCGCGCGCTGCGGGCAGCGGCGATGATGAGGTCGCAGCGATCGGGCGTGATTTCCAGCGGCTTCTCCACCAGGCAGTGCTTGCCGGCGCCGATGGCGGCAAGAGCCGGCTCCAGGTGACTGCCAGAAGGCGTACAGATACAGATAATATCGATTCCTGGATCAGCCAGCAGGCTTTCCAGCGCCGGGTGGGCTTTACAGCCATGTGTTTCTGCAAACGCTGCGGACTTAGCTGCGCCGGTACTGTAAACGCCTTTCAGTTCCGCACCGGGTATGGCGCGGATGGCCTGTGCATGGATATGAGCAATGATACCCGCACCTACAATTCCAAACCCGTATCTTTTTTCCATTATATAAATTCGTTTTTCATTTCGCTTCAGGTTGTTTTAAGACCGAGATCAGGTGAGCGACTTTCGGCGGAACTGATTTCGTGAACATACCTGCGGCCACATACACAGAAGCGGCTACCATGGTGGGCAGGCCGATTTCGAGCGCCAGGCTGCTGAAATGAATATTCTTTGTAATAGCAAACGTGACAATACCGGCAACGATCGAGCTGATAGCCGCTGCGGGTCCGCAAAATCTGAATACAGGCAGTAGCCCAAACAGCAGCGGCAGTGCGGTAGGACCGATCAAAGCACCAAACCAGTTGACGATCAGCCCCAGCACACCGCCAAAACGCTCGTAGTTCAGGGCCACCAGGATGGTTGCCAGCGTAAAACAAAAAGTTGCGATGCGGGCCGTACGCAGCGGATTTTTATCGGCGGCCCGGCGGCGGGAAACAACCGGCAGGATATCTCTGGTAATGACTGCCGCCACCGTATTGACATCGGAAGAGGTCATGCCCATGGTTGCAGCGAACAGCGAGGCAGTTACCAGGCCGATCATACCCTGGGGCAGGATCTCCAGCATTAACCGTCCATACGCGGTACTGGGGTTGTCAAGACCCGGCACCAGCAGCGGCGCCGCCCACATCGGGAAGAAAAGCAGCAAGGGCCATATATAATAAAGAACACCCGACAAGCGGGCTGCTTTCGACGCTTCTTTCTCTGAAGGGGAAGAAATATACCGGGTGGCAAGGCTCCAGCTACCGCCGTTATAGCTCAGGAAATACAAAAAAGAAATAACCAGTACAAAGCCGGCGGTATACGGGTCGTTGAACAGGCGGCTGTGGTCGGGCGGCAACTGCTTCCATATTCCTGTGATCGACGCCGGGCCGCCCAACCGATTCATGACCAGCAGAAACATTACCACACTTCCCAGTACCTGTACAATGAACTGGATCAGGTCTGTTATAATCACGCCCCATAGCCCGCCAAATGTAACATACACCAATGTTACAATACCCGACACCAATATGCCCTGCGTCATAGGAATACCTGCAACCACATTGAGCAATATGCCGATGGCAGCCCACTTGGCGCCCACATCAAAAACCTTGAGCAAAGCGCCGCTCCACGCGATTATTTGCTGGGTGGCGAGATTGTACCTGATCCGGAGATATTCCAGGGGCGACTGGATACGAAGATGCCTGCGCAGCCGCACCCAATACACGGGAAAAATTTTTGCGCTGCCGACAATCACGGTGGCCACCGGGAAAGCCCACCACATGTACATAGTGAATCCATGTGTATATGCCACCGCTGCATATGCCACAAAAACGGCGCCGCTGTGGCCCGATACATGATGTGATATGCCTGCCAGCCACCAGGGCAGCCTTCCACCGGCTACAAAATAATCTTCCGCATTCCTGCTTTTGAAATAAGACAATATGCCAATAATGATCATGCAGGCGAAAAACAGCAGAACAACAACCAGGTCGATACGGTGAAGTGTCATGGCAGCGTGTTGAATATAACTTATTGTACGGGAGATTGTTCGTCTAAAATCCGTTGAGCCTCACCCAGTGCTTTCTTATAAACTTCCTCTATCGATACGGCCGATCCGTCTCTTTTTTTACTAAGATCGGCGGCTTCCATAAAGGCAAGCACTTCCAGCGACTCATCAGGCTGAACGGGCGCCACCCCCGTTTGGAAGAAACCGGCGATCTCCTGTAACAATACCCGATAGCCTTCTTCGGGTCCGATGATCGCGTTATTCTTGTCTCCGAAAACCGTTCCGCCATAAGCATGTATGCCTGTTCGCGTTCCCCTGAACGTACCCGTTCGTCCGTCGGCCCACTGTCCGACAGCGATATCCGTATACGGACTGTGCATCCTGGATACCGTTTTACACCCTTTGCCCATCACCGCATACAGCAGCTCGACCCCATGTATACCATACCAGAAGAAGTCGGGATGTGTTTTCTCCAGCTCACAGGGACTATACGCGTCTGCGCCCAGCACCTTGCCCACTTTACCGTTTATTACGTCTTTGACGGTAGAGATAAAACGCAACGAAGAAGCAGAGAACACAGGCGTGCGGAAGCGACGGGAAAGTTCCATGATGGCAATGCCGTCTGCCAGAGAAGCAGCCAGCGGTTTGTCGATAAACACCCGTTTTCCTGACTTCAGCACAGGTATCGTCTGCTCCAGGTGGCGCCGGCCGTCGTTGGTTTCCATCAAAACCACGTCTACGCCGGCCAGCAGTTCATCTATGCTATTTACGATCTTAACACCCATCGCCTTCATGCTTGCAGTATATCCCGGAATACGACTTACGGAAGATTCGATATCCACGCTGCCCGGCGGATACGCTGCAACGACGTGGTACCCGTGGTAAACAGACTGTGCTGCATTCAATGCTTCTGTAAAAGCAATGCTGTGCGAGGTATCGAGGCCGACGATCCCCACCCGTTTGCCTTCACCGACAGAAGTGGCAAAGGCCTGTTCCATACCCAGTAGCTGCCAGCCGCCAATCAATGCGGCGGTGGCTCCCAAAAACCGGCGACGTCCATGCTTGCTGGTCATACGTCAATTATTTATGTAACAATGCAAAAGAGTGTGTTCAACAATAAAACATGTTCAATAAAAATTCTCCTTTATTAAACATTATATATCATTAAAGCATTTTTTATTGAAATAATTAATTCGTGTACGATAATCAATAAGAATGTATTCAATAAATATAATTAAAGGGTATTGATTCCGGGAGCCTTTCCTGTAAGAATATCTTCGTGTAGAAATTAAATTGCATGTAAGATTTTTTCATAAAAAGTGAAATTATTTTAATCAGGAAAAAGAGTCATTTGTATATAATTTATATCTAGTGTATTAATTGCGGTAACGTACACATCATAAATGCATCATGAAAAAGGCTGCAAACGAATCAATAAACATGCGTGAGATCGCCCGAAGAGCCAACGTGTCGATCGCC
>JAKPBL010000575.1 GCA_029778965.1 Bacteroidota bacterium | reverse complement strand
ATGGGGTAGTCGATATAGAATTTGACGCCGGGAAACCGGAATATCCCCGGCTGGTGAACCACCGACCACCAGAAATTTCCCGGCAGCGCAATGGCGTCCATGAGGTTATGGGCTGCAATGACGAGACAGCAGAGCGCAAGCAGCAGCGCCCGCGGCAGGTAGATCAGTACGCCCAGCAATATCATGCTGAACCCCAGACAGGCGATAACGGCAATGCCGTTCATCCGGAAGGCCGGGTCAAAAGCCCATCCGAAAGTGACCAGTGTCAATTCCAGCCCTACCAGCCAGATACCTCTTTTGAACAGGAAGGCAGAAAGGGCGGCTTTTGATTTGTTGCGGCCGTTCAGGAATACCGACAGCCCTGCCAGAAAACTGAATGCCGGTGCACAGTAATGCGTAATAAAGCGGGTTAAAAAAACCGGAACCGTTGTCGCCGCCGGGTCAACCGGGTTGAAAAAATGGACGGAATAATGAAAATAATCGCGCACATGATCAAGCGCCATTACGACCATGATCAACCCTTTCAGCAGGTCAATAGAGCCTATCCTTTTTTGAGAAATGGTATTGGTCATCGGGTGGTGGGGTTGTACTAAAGGTCCATCCACCGACCTGCGCCGCGTGAGGAGATTTTCATCATTTGAGGGGATTAATCCGTCAAACTTCCCGGTAAGAGGTGCAAAGCCGGGATCTTTTGGCTTTCCGCCAGGCCATCGACCGGTAGTTTCGGAAATGGGCATCAGGTCGGCTCGACGGGCCGGAGTATGTAAACAATGTAAATGACCACCGCAACCCGGAATATCCGGTTTGCAGTGGTCAGTCTCTTTTACCTGCCGCCTGCTACCAGGAACAGAAGATAGAACAGCAGGATGATGGTTACATTGAGGGCAATGGTCTTCTTCATGGGAACGGATTGCTGCCTGTATCTATTGAAAATGATGCCAAAGCCGTTTTTTGGCGTTAGGATTATTACAGCCGGATATTTACCCCCGCCATCCAGTTGATACCCGCCATCGGGAACACGTAATTTTCCGTGTTTGGCAGTTTGTCGTATATGTAACTGTACGTGTATCCGTTGGCCAGGTACAGGTGATTGAACAGGTTATTTACCTGGAAAATAAAGGTAGTTTCCCGGAACAGCTTCTCTTTCACGGTATAGCGCAAACGAAGATCCTGCACATAGTAACCAGCCAGGCTGCGGGCGTCGTTCGAGGTATTGTCGAGGTATTGCTTCCCGACATATTTGCCCGTCAGGGTGATGTCTCCGTCTTTAACAGGCATGAGTTGTACAGCCGCGGCGCCGATCAGCGCCGGCGAGAAAGAAATATCGGTTTTGCGGTAATGGTTGGCCTGCTGGCCGCCGTCGTCCCAGTTGTCGATGTATTCGGTGAAATCAAGCACCTTGTTTTCGCTGATGGTCAGGTTGCCGTTGAATTGCAGCCAGGGGGTGGCGCGCCAGTTGCCCTGCAACTCGGCGCCAAGCCGGTAGCTGATTGGGATATTGGTTCTGGTATAAGCGCCCACATCATTGATCCTGCCCGTAAGCACCAACTGGTTCCGGTAACGCATGTAGTACATGGTGAGCCCCCACGATGCCTGGGCATGGCGTTTCTCCACACCCAGTTCCGTGTCGTACAACGATTCGGGTTTGGGTTGCGTGCCGGCGCCCGCTTCAAAGTCATCGCGGTTGGGCTCTTTATTCGCTACGGCCAGCGAAGCAAAGGCGTTCCAGTTATTACGGCGGTAATTGAAGCCCAGTTTCGGGTTGAAGAAGTTGTAGCTGTTGCTGATGTAGAGGGTGGGATTGTCGCGAAATCCGTTGATCCGGTAATCTACATGCCGGTATTGCAGATCGACAAAACTCGACAGGCCGGTGGTCAGTTGCTGCTGCCATTTTCCATACAGGGTGAAGTCTGATTTGAGCGAGGTAAGCCGGTACCATTCATAATCTGCCGGGAACCCTATACCGGCCCAGGTCACCCGTCCGTAGTGCCGGCCGTTATACCGGTTAATGCCGCCGCCGAGGGTCAACTGCGTGCCCTTGTTCTTGTATTGCAGCGAATAGATGCCGCCGTAGAAATAATTGTCGAGCCACAATTGCCGCACCAGGTCGGTTTTTCCGATGGTGGAATCGCCGATAACGGGGCTGCCCAGCCCATATTTGCTGAATGACTGTGCTGCCTTGTAATTTTCATAGTAGCCCAGCCCGCGGGTCAGGAAGCCGGCGACATTGAGCGACAGCCGGTCGTTGAAAGCGTGGTTGAAGAAAAGCTGGTAATGGTCTTGCTGGTAGTTATCGGTTTCGTTTTTGTAAGGCTCACCGGGTTTGTCGGTGCCGGAAGTATTGCAGGTGCGGCAGCCGGCAAGGTCCTGCTCCAGTATGCCGTTCCAGGCCTGGTAGGTTTTTTCCTTTCCGGAAAAGATGTTTAACCGTATGCTCGATGCCGGCGTGATCCAGGCGCCGGAAAGATAGAACGACTGCAGGTGGGAACTGGCGCGGTCGATATAGCCATCGCTGCTGATCCGCGAAAGGCGTGCGTCGACGGTGAAATTGCCGTTGATGAGCCCGCTGCCGGCTTTCACGGTATTTTTCCAGGTGTTGAAGGAGCCGTAGCTGTTGTTGAACTCTCCGTAGGCATTTTCGTGGAACTCATTGGTGCTCACATTGAGGCTGGCGCCGAAAGCGCCGGCGCCGTTGCTGGACGTGCCCACTCCCCGCTGTACCTGGATGCTGCTGATCGACGAAGCGAAATCGGGCAGGTTGACCAGGAACATGCCCTGGCTTTCAGCGTCGTTGTACGGGATGCCGTTCAGGGTCATGTTGATGCGGGTGGCATCGGTGCCGCGAATGCGGATGGCTGTATAGCCCACGCCATTACCGGCGTCGGAATTAACGGTCACCGAGGGCGTCTGGTTCAGCAGGAAGGGGAGGTCTTGCCCCAGGTTTTGGCCCGCGATCTCTCTGGCCGAGACATTGGTGCGCGCAAACGGCGCCCTGTCGCCCGCCCGGAGCGCCCGCACCTCTACCGGCTGCAGGAAAAGGTTATACCTCTCCAGGAAGACGGTGTCGCCGAAGGCATCGGGCGGCAGGCTGCTGGTTTTGTACCCCAGGCTGGAAACGGTGATCTTGCCGGCCCGGCTGCTGAGCTGGATGCGGCCATTGTGATCCGAAAAACTGCCATCGCCATTCGAAAAATCAATGCTTGCACCTTGTAATGGCTGGTGCGTTTGGGCATCGGCCACTACCACGGTACGGTTTTGGGCCAACAGGGGGGACATCAGGCTGAAAGCGCATATCCCCAAAAACATTTTTTTCATGTTAAACAATTACTGTTTGAAAAAATGATTTGAGAGAAATGCTGCGAAAGCAAAAGGAGGAATAAAACAGAACCACCTTCCCTGCGCAGGCATTACCCTGTTCAGGTTCAACGGGTATTATCTCAGCCGGCGGCATTAAGCCGCCAGCACCCCGGGAACTTGGCAGCCGGTTGCCCGGCTACGTCACAAAATTAGCCGATTTTTGCATAAAACCCTGTAACATTTTAGGCGCTGCGTCGTCATATAAAAAATAGATTGTATGAAAAGGTCAGTCCTGTTTGCTTTTATCATGTTGTTAATGACGGCCGTGCAGGCGCAGTCAACCACTGTCAACGATGCAAATGCCCGCAAGCGCGAAGTGGGTTCTTTTACCGGTGTGAAAGTATCGCAGGGAATAGAACTGCTGTTGCAGCAGGGCAACGAAGACGCGGTGGCTGTGAGCTCGAGCAAACCGGAGTATATCGACCGGATCAAAACCGAAGTGGAAGGGAATGTATTGCGCATATCCATCGACGATAAGAATTTTAATTCCAACTGGCGCCGCGGGGTGACATTCCGGGCGTATGTGTCTGTTCGCCAACTGGAGAAGCTGATCGTTTCTTCGGGCGCCAGCGCCAAAACCGGCAATGCGATCAATATCGCCAAGCTGGAGCTCCATGCCAGCTCGGGCGGCACCATCGATGGTGAATTCAAGGGACAAAGCATCAGCTCCGATAACAGCAGCGGGGCCATTACCAACATACGGGGTTCGGTCGATTTCATATCTGCAAAAGCGAGCAGCGGATCCATCTTCAAAGGCTTCGACCTGTCGGCCACCAGGGGCGATGTGGATGCTTCCAGCGGTGGCTCCATCAGCATTACCGTTACCAAAGAGCTTAACGCAGAAGCGAGCAGCGGGGGAGATATACAGTACCGTGGCGGCGGAACGATCCGCAATTTGCACACCAGCAGCGGCGGCTCGGTTCGTTCAAACAGCTAATATTGTATCATGAAAAAGTTCCTTTCGTTTTGCCTGCTGCTGGCAGTGGTGACGGCAGCCAGCGCGCAGAAATTTGTGATCCAGGATGCCAATGCGCAGATCAGGCAGGTGCCTGCCTTCACCGGTGTGCAGGTATCAAGCGCCATCGATCTCTATCTTAGCCAGGGCGAAGAAACAGGAGTTGCCGTGAGCGCCACCGAAACCGCTGTGCGCGACCGCATTAAAACCGAAGTAAAGAACGGAGAGCTTCATATATGGTTCGACGGACAAGGCTGGAACAACTGGCGCGGCAATAAGAAAATGAAAGCTTATGTTTCCATCAAAACCATTGAATCGCTGAAAGCCGGGGGTGCCAGCGATATCCGGCTGATGGGAAAGATTACCGCCGACAAGTTATCCGTTGACCTGTCAGGCGCCAGCGATATGTCGGGCGAACTCACCTGTAATCAGCTCGATATGGATCTGGGCGGCGCCAGCGACCTCACTCTTATCGGTAATATCGGCTCGACCTCGTTGCGGCTGAATGGCGCCAGCTCGGTAAAAGGCTGGGGATTGGTCACCGATTACTGTGAAATCGATGCGGGCGGCGCTTCGTCTGCCAAGGTAATCGTCAATAAAGAATTGAAAGTGAAAGCCGGCGGCGCCTCCGATGTTGCCTATCGCGGCGAGGGCGTTATCAAGGAAATGAAGTCGAGCGGGGCAAGCAGCATAACGAGGAAGTAAAAAGTCAGAAACCGGCCGCTGGTTCAAGTCCTGCTTGATTTATGGCTGGTTCACTTCTTTTAAACTAACTGACATTGTTATAACCTTTAACTAACTGTTTTTCCGAAAAATTCATATATTTTAATTGTTTTTCTCTTATTTTAATACTTTTACAGAAAATAAGGAAAAATGCCCGACCGCCCTGTGGGTAGCCAATGGCTAAAAGAGCATTATGAGTTGTCTGATTATATACTTACGCATAGTTCCTATATTGGAAGCCCCGAGTCTATTGAACTAACTTCCCGGGGTTGTGTGGAGCAGGTATACACCGTCCGCTATGCACCTGCCCAGGACACGCCCCTGTTGCACCTGGAGTTTTCATTGAAGTATGATGATCTTAACCTGGATTTTCTAAGCGCAGTTTTTGAAAAATTGCCGATGGCGGATTTGATTGCTTATATCGAATCTTCTCCGTCAGGAAGGTATACAAGACGTATCGGTTATTTATATGAATTTTTAACTGGCAGGCAACTTGTTATTGCTACTCCGATCGCAGGAAACTATGTCGAGCTGTTGGATCCGGAAAAGTACATTACCGGAAATACCATTAAAAATGCACGTTGGCATATTAATGACAATTTATTAGGCTCCCGGTCCTTTTGCCCGATGGTCAGGAAAACGCGCACATTAGTTGAATTATTAAACCAGAGCATTCCCGGCCAGATAGAACAATTAAAACGCAGCATTTCCGAGGCTACCTTCCGCAGAGCTGTTATTAATTACCTTTATAATAAAGAAACCCGTTCTTCTTATGAAATTGAGCGGGAGAGCCCATCTCCCGACAGAATAGAGAAGTTCATCGGTTTATTGGCAACTGCCGGTACCGAACCTGACAATCGCCTTCTTGAAGAACACCGGCTTGTTCAGTTACAGAATTCAATTGTAGACAGCCGTTTTGCCGACAGTACATTCCGAAATTTTCAGAACTACATCGGCCAGTCATTGCCCCATAACCAGCAACTGGTTCATTATGTATGTCCGCCACCTTCATTTGTTTATTCACTGATGAACGGACTTGGAGACACCGCAACGAAAACATCGGGTATTTACCCAGAGGTCAGGGCCGCCATAATCGCTTTTGGATTTGTATTTATACATCCTTTTGAAGACGGCAATGGGCGACTGCATCGTTTCCTGATCCATGATATCCTGGTACATGACGGCGCAGTTCCGCAGGGCCTTATTATTCCGGTGTCTGCACACATGCTGAGCAATATGCGTGAATATGACGGTGTACTTGAGAAATATTCAAAGCCACTTATGCAGCGCATCCGGTACGACATGAATGATCTGTGTGAACTGCTGGTAACAAATGAAGGAAAAGTAGAAAACTATTTTCGCTACCCGGATCTCACAGACCAGTGCATCTACCTGGCGCAAACGATACACGCTACATTGGAACATGATATGCCAGATGAACTACAGTTGATACAACGGTATGATGAAGCAAAACGGGTATTACAAAACGTTGTTGATATGCCGGATAAAGATTTGAATTTAATGATCACATTTTTACATCAGA
This sequence comes from Bacteroidota bacterium, assembly GCA_029778965.1. GTDB lineage: Bacteria > Bacteroidota > Bacteroidia > Chitinophagales > Chitinophagaceae > Flavihumibacter. The sequence continues at coordinate 1,001 of JAKPBL010000575.1, read as the reverse complement.
ATAATGGCATCTTTCCAAAAAGGCGGCGGGAACGTTTTGCGAAATTAAGTGATGAAGAAATTGATCACATGCAGAAAAAATTCAGGGAGATATTTGAGCTGAAGGATGTCGATAAATAGTTGCACTTCTGAATTAAAACAATTCAGAAATGCGGCGACTACTTATATACGCCGGTAAATTTTAAACAATCAGTTTCTACCAAAAACAGGGTGTACTATATTATTTGTTGTTCCCGAAGAAGTGGAGATTTTAAGTTAAAAAATGAACCGGAAAATAATTTGCACAACCTTCGGCTAATATTTCACCCATTATGATCAAACGTGGCGGGATTGCCCATTTTAAAAATGAAGATCGTGGCGCCTATCGTAAATGGGTGATAGGACATATTTCGCCTTCTCCTTTACTCCTCCACCCTGATTTTCTTCGTCACGGCCTGTTGCTGCTTGTTCCAGATCACCAGGTTGTAAATGCCTTTGCTGATACCGCTGATGCTTAGGGTGTTGCGGCCATTATAAAGCGTCAGCTTTTTGATGATTTGTCCCTGCGCATTGTAAAGCGCGCCGTCATTGATGCCCTGGAAGCCTTTCAGCTCGATATTCACTACGCTAACGGCGGGATTGGGATATACGTCGACGGAAGCAAACTGGCAACCCGGCGCATAGAGGCGTATGCTGTTGCTGGTGTGCGTAGCCTGGTCGTATGCGGCTGTTTTAATGCGCCAGTAACTGAGGCTTTCCTCGGCAGGCGCCTGGTAGCTGTATGTACGCTGTCCCGCTACTGCATCCACGACAGCCACCTCCTGGTAATCGTAACCGTTTTTACTGGCCTCGACCGAGAAGCTCCTGGCGCTGCTTCCTTTGCCGATAGTCCATCGGAGAGTGGCGCGGCAATTGGCCACGGCGCCGGTGAAGTCTTCGAGGTACACCGGCAGCAGGATATAGCTGGTGGCGCTGCTGCTGTCGCAAACGCATTGTGCAATGGCAGCGGTGGGACGTACCACG
>JAKPBL010000557.1 GCA_029778965.1 Bacteroidota bacterium | reverse complement strand
AAGATGCCCGTAGCGCAATATCCCAACATCGCGCCACCCACCGTGCAGGTATCGGCCTCCTACCCCGGCGCCAATACCAGCACGCTGATCAACAGTGTGATTACGCCGCTGGAGCAGCAGATCAATGGCGTGGAAGGCATGTCGTATATGACCTCCAGCGCCAGCAATACCGGGTCGGCGTCGATCAGTGTTTTCTTTGGTGTGGCTACCGATCCCGACCAGGCAGCCGTGGATGTGCAGAACCGGATCAGCACCGTATTGTCGAAGCTGCCGCAGGCCGTTACGCAGGCAGGCGTAACGGTGCGCAAACAACAGAACAGCAATGTGCTGATCGTAGGGTTGTACAGCGCCAGCAGGCAATACGACCAGAAATTTTTACAGAACTATGCCGCCATCAACCTCGTACCGCAGTTGCAGCGGGTGAACGGCGTGGGTGGCGCCAATGTATTCGGCGGCGCCATGTCGTACGCCATGCGGCTTTGGCTGCAACCCGATAAAATGGCGAGCTATGGCGTGCAGCCTGCAGAGATCAGCGCCGCCCTGTCGGCGCAGAATTTCAATGCAGCGCCCGGCAAGATCGGCGACAACGGCAACCAGGCTTTTCAATACGACCTTACCTACCAGGGTACGCTCAGCCGGCCGGAACAGTTTGAGAACATCGTCGTCAAATCACTCGGCAACGGGCAGTACCTCTACCTGAAAGACATCGCGCGGATCGAGCTGGGCACCCAAACCTATACCAGCGCTACTTCCATCAACGGTATGCCTGCCGTGGCCATTGGGGTAAGCCAGACACCGGGCTCCAACGCGCAGGCGGTCATTGTCGGCGCGCAGCAGGTAATAGCCAATGCAGCGCAGCATTTCCCTTCGGGAATAAAGAGCATCGAGCTGGTGAACATCAATAATTTTTTGAGCGAAAGCATCAGCAAGGTATTGCACACCCTTGTGGAGTGTTTCCTGCTGGTGTTCCTTGTTATCCTGGTGTTCCTGCAAGATGTTCGCTCTACCATCATCCACGGCATATCGGTGCCGGTATCCATTGTCGGTACATTCTTTTTTCTATACCTGTTCGGGTACAGCCTCAACCTCCTTACCCTGTTTGCGCTGGTGCTGGCCATCGGCATTGTCGTTGACGATGCCATCGTGGTGGTGGAAGCGGTACACAGCAAGCTGGAGCATGGTTATACCTCTCCCCGCAAAGCGGCCATCGACGCCATGAGCGAGATCGCCGCCGCGATCGTATCGATCACTCTGGTTATGGCATCGGTATTCCTGCCGGTGACCTTTCTTGGCGGATCGGCGGGTGTGTTTTACAAGCAGTTTGGCATCACCCTGGCCATCGCCATCATGATCTCTGCCCTGAATGCGCTGACGCTAAGCCCGGCGCTCGCCGCCATGTTCCTGAAACCGCCCGCGCCTGCCGCCGAAGGCCGGCGCGGGGGCTTGCTGCAACGTGTCAAACATGGCTTTAACAGCGGCTACGACCGCGTAGTGGAGCGGTACAGCCGCATTGCAAGAGGCATGGCTGCCCGGCGTTGGCTTACTATACTGGTGGTACTGGCTTTCGGTGGTTTATTCTATGCGCTCATCAGCAAAACGCCCACCAGCTTTGTACCGGCCGAAGACATGGGCACTATTTATGTAAACGTGAGCCTGCCCGCGGCCGCTACCAAAGAGCGGGTACTGTCGGTGAACCGGCAGCTCGACAGCATCTGCCATACTGTGCCGCAGGTAATGGCCTCGATGTCGACCCTGGGCCAGAACAACCTCGGCGGCAGCGGCAGCTCTTACGGCATGCTTATCATCCGGCTGACCCCCTGGAACCAACGGCCAGGTATAACCGATAAAGACATTATCAAAACGCTGAACCAGCGGATGAAAGCCATCCAGGGCGCATCCATTACCCTGATGCAGCAGCCCACGATCACCGGTTTCGGCAACAGCGGCGGCTTTACCTTCCAGATCGAAGACCGCGGCGGGCACAGTATCCAGGAATTTTATTCGGTAGCGCAGAAATACCTTGCGGCCCTGAACAGCCGCCCCGAGATACAGTATGCAGCCACTGCTTTCAATCCCAACTTTCCACAATACGAGGTGAGCGTGAACGTCGCCAAGGCCGAGAACGACGGCGTATCGCCCTATGGATTGCTCGACCTGATGAACAGCTATTACGGGAGTACCTATATCGGCAATTTCACGCAGTTCGGGCAGCAGTACCAGATCATCATGCAGGCCGATACCATGTACCGCGGCACCCTTGAGCAGATGAACAGCTTCATGATAAAAACCGCCAAAGGCACCATGAGCCCGATCTCTGAATACATCACCCTGAAAAAAGTATTCGGTCCCTCATCGGTAGCACGTTTCAATATGTACAATACCATCGGCGTAACAGGCTCGCCCAGCGACGGCACCAGCACCGGTCAGGCCATGGCTGCCATTACC
>JAKPBL010000511.1 GCA_029778965.1 Bacteroidota bacterium | reverse complement strand
GTGTACTCGTATTTCCGGTTCAATACAAACCCAAAACTTCCTTCGGTCTGGTGCTCGCATAGAAATACCACCGTGCGCTTGAAATTCGGATCCTTGAGGAAAGGGTCTGCAATCAACAGAACGCCGGCCGCCGGTAATATTTGTGTCATACCATTAATTTATAGAATATTGAATAACGGAGCAATTAAAGTTTCGCCGCCTTAATGACGCCCAAAATACCTGAATCGCGGGCGGAAGAGGCGCGGAAGCATTATAAACTCCTGTTAATTCGGATATTACAACAAACAATGAACCCCGATGTTTATAAACCAACTGTAGCTTTGTGCCGATGAAGAGAATTTTCCCCCTGATCATCATATTGGTTACGCTCTCGCTTGTCGGGATATTCTATATCCAGGTATCCTGGTTCAGGTCAATGCTGTTGGTAAAAGAAGACCAGTTGCGGCAGAAAATTTTTATGGCCATGAACGATACCGGCCAGGAATTGATGGAACAGAAAGGCACTCTTCCTTCGCTGAAGAACCGCAGAACCCGCCCTAATATTAGTTGGCCTTCCGATCAGTTGATGATGGAATTGTTGAAGCCATCCACCATTTCCGAAAAATTCACCATGTTCGAAGTGCAGGAAAAGCTGCGCAAGAACTTCAACAACTATGGTTTGCAGGATGTGGGGTTCGAGTTCGAGATTACGTCAGACGGGGGTGATTTCCTGGGTTACGGCGAACTGAAATCGAGGAATTTTGACCGCCTGGCAGAAGATACCATCAACAATTTCAAATGGATATTTCCGCTGATGGTGCCGCCGGGCAGCGATATGGAAGGACTGGTGCCGGCGGAAACGATGACGGTGGTGGTGCCGAATGTAAAAAATCTTTTTTTCAGTGAGCTGCGCTGGATGCTGGTGGGCTCGGTATTGTTCACGCTGATCATGCTGGCCGCTTTTTATATTACCGTAGCAGCGCTGCTGCGGCAGAAAAAACTCAGCGAGATCAAGAACGATTTCATCAATAACATGACGCATGAGTTCAAGACGCCGCTGGCTACCATATCGCTCGCGGTGGATGCGCTGCGAACCGAAAAAGTGTCGAACGATAAAGAGAAGATGCAGTATTTCACCGGCATCATCAAAGAAGAGAACAAACGCATGAACAAGCATGTGGAAACGATTTTGCAGGCGGCGCTCATGGAAAGGCAGGAAATTCAGCTCGATAAGAGACCGGTGCATGTGCACGCGGTGATAGAGCAGGTGCTGGAGAATTTTGACCTTCAATTGCAGAGCAAAGGCGGACATGCCGATGTTCAGCTCAATGCTACCAACGACGAGATCCAGGCCGACGAAGTACATTTCACCAACCTGATCAATAACCTGGTTGACAATGCGGTAAAATATTCGAAAGACCACCTGGTGCTGAAAATAAGCACGGCTCCCACGGCCAGGGGCATCCAGATCAGGGTGGAAGACAATGGCATCGGCATGACCAAGGAAAGCGTGAAACGCATCTTCGAGAAATTCTATCGCGTGCATACCGGCAACCTGCACAATGTGAAGGGATTCGGGCTGGGGCTTAGTTATGTGAAGACGATTGTTGATGCGCACCACGGCAAGATCAAAGTAGAGAGCGCTTTGGGAAAGGGAACGAGCTTTACCATTGACCTGCCGTATAACGGGTAGCTTGAAAAATCCGACCATTATCAGTAGATTTGATGTATGGACCTTCAGTCGTTTATAGAGATCAATCCTGAAATAATGATGGGTAAGCCGGTTATCAAAGGCACCCGCATTACGGTAGAGCTCATTTTGGAAAAGATGGCCGCGGGGGAGTCGGTCGCCCAGATTATTGAAGCCTATCCCCATATAGATGAGGAGCAAATCAAGGCTGCACTGGCATTTGCTGCTGCTAACCTTAAAGCGGATACAATTTTTCCCATCGGATTAGCGTCATAACATGCAGTTTACTGCTGACGAAAGTGTTGATGCGCCCATTTACAAGGCTCTCCGAAAAGCCGATACGAGGTGTATGCTGTTGTTGAAAGCAGTCCTGGAATTTCTGATGAACAGGTCTTGCAAATTGCTCACAGCCGGGAAACTCTTTTAATTACGCAGGACAAAGACTTTGGTGAATTGAGTTTCCGCATGGATAGGCCTCATCATGGTATTATCCTTCTTAGGTTATCGGGGCTGGAAGCAGCCCGGAAAGCGGATATCGTGGTGTCGGTAATCAAAGCTCATGAAATGGAATTGCGTAGTGCTTTTACGGTGATACTGCCAGATTATGTGAAGATCAGGAAATCAAAAGGAGAAGGATAAACGCATCTCTTACACCCACAACAATGACCCGTCGCCATAGCTGAGAAACCGGAACCCATTGTCAAGTGCATATTGATACACCCGCTTCCAGTCGTTGCCGATCAGCGAAGCCACTAACAGCAGCAGGGTGCTTTGTGGCTGGTGGAAATTAGTGATCAGTCCCTCTATCATGCGTGCTTTATAACCCGGCGCCATCATGATTTGTGTGCGGGCTGCCAGGCTGGTTCTTTGCGCAGCCATCAAACTGCGTTCGATCGCTTCCAGCGATTCAGCTACAGTAATATTTTCGTCACCCCGTTCATAGGCCTCCCACTGGCCGATGAAGATATCATCCAGCGAGCAGGCTGGTTGCCGCATCAGCTTGCAGCCGATCCAGTACAACGATTCCAGCGTGCGCAGCGAAGTAGTGCCTACGGCAATAATGTTTCCGTGTGCGGCCTTTATCCGGCGAAGGGTATCGAGCGAAACATCTATCCATTCGGCGTGCATTTCATGCCCGCCGATGGTATCGGTCTGCACCGGTTTAAACGTGCCGGCGCCCACGTGCAGGGTAACAAAAGCCTCACCGATGTTTTTCTTACGCAGGCTGTCGAGCAGCGAAGGCGTGAAGTGCAGTCCGGCAGTCGGTGCGGCTACCGATCCCTCTTCCCTGGCATACACCGTCTGGTAACGGTTATGGTCAGTCGAAGTTGCTTCTCTTTTGAGGTAGGGTGGTATCGGCATGGCGCCGGCGAGTTCCAGTAC
>JAKPBL010000508.1 GCA_029778965.1 Bacteroidota bacterium | reverse complement strand
TTCATGGACGGCGGCATAACCGGTATCTCCATTTTGCTGCATGAAATATTTCACATCAATATCAGCCTGCTCATCATTTCGCTGAATGTACTGTTCATTTATCTCGGCTATCGCAGCATCGGCAAAACCTTTGCCGTGCAAACCACGGTGGCGGTCTTATTATTGTCGCTCGGCCTGCTGTTCGTTGATATCCCTTCCGTTACGCACGACAAGCTGCTGATCGCGATTTTCGGCGGCGTGATAATGGGCGTAGGTGTGGGGCTGGTTATCAGGGGTGGTGGCGTGATCGACGGCGCTGAAGTGGTGGCCGTTTTCGCCCGGCGCAGAAGCGCCTTTTCCAGCAGCGAGATCATTCTCCTGTTCAATACCGTCATATTTGCCATAGCGGCTTTCCAACTCGGCATTGAAACGGCCATGTACTCGCTGATAACCTATTTCACCGCTACGCGCGCTACCAATTATGTGGTCGACGGCATTGAGGAGTTTACCGCGCTCAATGTCATTACGGCCAAAGAAGAAGAAGTGAAAGCGCTCCTGGTAAACGAATTCGGCAAAGGCATCACCGTTTATAAAGGTGAGCGGGGTTACCTGCCCGGCAGTTTCGAGGTGAAAACCGACTGCCAGGTCATTGTCACTATTATCACCCGGCTGGAGATCAAGCAACTGCAGGATGCCATCCTCGACCTCGATCCAAAGGCTTTTATGTATGTGCAAAGCATCAAGGAAGCCGCCGGTGGTATATTAAAAGAAAAAGCACATGCATCTTGACGCCCCATTGCTGGCCATGTTCTTTTGCCGTTACATGGTGCGGCTGGCCAAAAACAAACAGATAGACGCAAGCTGGGAGAATTTTTTCCAGTTTCGCTTTTATGTATCGCTGGGATTGCTCGCCGCGGCTGCCGTTTTCGGCAATTTCAGTTGGATCGCTTCGTGGGCCACCCTCGCTTTCAACGCATACCTGGTATGGCAACTGTATCAAACACCTGCATTCAAACCGCAGCGTTGGCTGGTGTGGGCCGCGACACCCTACCTGGTAGTCAGCTTTATCGTTCTGTTTTTCAGCACGTTCTTCAGCAAATGGTACAACCAGTGGGACGACTACTTCGGCACGGTACAGCTTTGCGCACTTGCCTGGGCATTTTTCATGTGGTTGTATTCCCGCAACCAGCGTAAGACGCAGGAACTGGAACAAAAAAAGCTGCTGGAGAAAGAAGAAGCATTCCGGATGAGCGAGAAGATGAAAGAAGAACTGGAAGTGCAGGTAGCCCAGCGCACCGAAGACCTGGAACGGCGAAAAGCAGAACTCGAGCAGGCGCTTGCCGAGCTCAAAGCCACCCAGGCGCAATTGATACAGTCCGAGAAAATGGCTTCTCTCGGTGAGCTGACGGCTGGTATTGCCCACGAGATCCAGAACCCGCTGAATTTTGTTACTAATTTCTCGGATGTGTCGGTCGAGCTGGTCGATGAAATGATCGGTGAGCTCGACAGTCATCACCCCGAAGAAGCCCGCCTCATCGCCGCCGATATTAAAAGCAACCTCGACAAAATACTACACCACGGCAAAAGAGCCGACGGCATCGTAAAAGGCATGCTCCAGCACAGCCGTAACAGCAGCGGGCAGGCCGAACCGACCGATATCAATCAACTGGCCGACGAGTACCTGCGCCTGGCCTATCACGGGCTGCGCGCCAAAGACAAAACATTCAACGCTGCCACGCAAACCAGCTTTGAACCAGACCTCTCGCCGGTCAAAGTAGTGCCGCAGGATATTGGCCGGGTGGTGCTCAACCTCATCACCAACGCCTTTCACGCCGTTACCGAAAAGAAAAAAACCGAGCAGGAAAACGGGCGCGCATTCGACCCGGCGGTAAGCGTCGCCACCCGCAAAGAACAAAACAACCTGTTCATTACCGTTAGCGACAACGGCGATGGCATACCGCCGGCGGTGATCGACAAAATCTTCCAGCCCTTTTTCACCACCAAACCCACGGGCCAGGGCACTGGCCTCGGCCTGTCGCTCAGTTACGATATCGTCAAAGCGCATGGCGGCGACCTGAAAGTGGAATCGACACCCGGCAACGGCGCCCGCTTCATCATTCGTTTACCTTATAACACAACCAAATGAAAATACTGGTCGTAGATGACGAGCACGATATACAATTGCTTTTCGAGCAACGGTTCCGGAAAGAGATTCGCAGCGGCATTATGTCGTTCGCCTTTGCCTTCTCAGGTGAAGACGCCCTGCGATACCTCGATGCGCACCCGCAGGAAGCCGTGCTCATCCTGTCTGATATCAATATGCCAGGCATGAGCGGACTGGAACTGCTCGGCGAAATCAAAGAGCATCATTATATTCCTCCGCCCATCGTAATGATGATCACGGCCTATGGCGACGAAGAAAATTACA
>JAKPBL010000500.1 GCA_029778965.1 Bacteroidota bacterium | reverse complement strand
AGTACAAACAGCGGGTTGTTACCGGCCCTGATCGACGAGTTGCCCCGGATGCGAACCGTGGTGGGACCTCCCGGCTGACCGGTGTTGTTGATCACCATTACGCCCGGCGTTTTGCCCTGGATCAACTGGTCGGGCGATACCGTGATCCCTTTGTTGAAGTCTTTGGCCTGGAGGGAAATGATGGAGCCGGTCACATCTTTTTTCTTTACCGTTCCATAACCCACCACTACGACGTCCTGAAGGCTTTCCGACCGTTCTTCGAGCGTGATGTGGAGGCTGGTCTGTCCGGCAATCGGTACTTCCCGCGGACTATAACCGACAAAACTGACAACCAGCACGGCGTCGCTTTTGGAAACGGAAAGCGAAAACTCACCTTTTTCATTGGTGGAAGTGCCATTGCTGGTGTTTTTCTCCACTACCGATACCCCTGTTAAGGGAGTGCCGTTAGTGCCTGTTACTTTTCCGGTGATCACCGTCGTCTGCCATCCGTCGGCGAGCGGTGCGGCCGTTGCCGTGGCGACAAAGACCAGCGTCAGCAAGAGCCATGCAATGGTATGTATAACAGGATAATAAACGGGAGCATGCCTGTTTTTTGACAGGTATAAGAACTCTTTTTTCATATTCACAAACAGTTAAATTGATTGAATTGCTATTGTATGCAAGCGGTCTTTTGCAGATATGCAGCAGGTGTGCTTTTGCAACCTTTTCCCGAAAGGCTATCGTTGTCGCCTGCTGCAGCACGGCAAAAGCAGTGCATGCCAGGACAGACCGTTAACATACAGCGAAGAGGATAAATGGAAGCCACAGTCGGGCTGCCAAAAAGAGGCGGATGGGTATTTTCCCCGTGAATGTTTATAAAAAGTATTGATGTCGTCCAGATGCCGGGCAGCCATAGATTGCAGCTATCATCGATTGGCAGCGCGTCGTCTGGTTCACACCATCGACATGCACATGTGTACCAAGTACATTATCCCTGTAAAAGTATAGGTTTTCTTGCAGAAAAACGTTTTTCTTACCAGAATCGTCCACGCGCTTATCGATGAGTGATTTGATTGCTGTGGAGGTTTATCTGAAATTGCCGAAAAACAAGTTCAGGCAAAACGACGGGAAAACTACCCTTTCAAATAGCGGTTTTTCGGGTTGTACGGGGCTGCTGCCAGATGTAAGTTAGCAGTTCAATCAGCAGCCATGAAAGAATTATCCACAAACAGCTTCGACGCTATGCAGCAGTCGGTATCGCCTGTATTTCCCATCCTGGTGGCCATATTGATAACGTCGGTGATCGCGCTGATCTTTTATTTGAAAAAGCGGCAGTCTGGTTTTTAAGGTTTGGTTATATTAGCCGGGCATGTCGCAGTTAATTTTTTTAGACAACCAGTTCCATCGCGAAGAACAATTGCTGATAGGTGTCAACAACCGGGGTTTCCGGTATGGCGACGGATTATTCGAAACGATCAGGTGCCGGTCGGAAGAAATGCAACTCGCCGATTTTCATTTTGACCGGCTTTTCAGGGGCATGCAATTGCTGGGTTTTGAGCCGCCGTCGTTTATGACCGGACCATATATTGCCGGCAAGCTTCACCAGTTGTTACACAGAAACGGGCACCACGGCCCGGCTCGTGCGCGTCTCACGGTGTTCAGGGGCGATGGCGGTCCCTTCGACGCCGTTTCTTCATTTCCGCACCTCCTGCTGCAAAGCTGGCCGCTGGCGGGTAATGAAGCATTGAACGAAAACGGACTGGTGCTGGGTATTCATGAACGAACCCGTAAAGCGATCGATGAATTGTCGGGTTGTAAAACGAATAATTATCTTTCGCCGCTGATGGCTGCCCGCGAAGCGAAACTGAATCACTGGAACGATGCCGTTATACGCAACAGTGCTGGCAGGATATGCGAAACCGCTGTCGCAAATATTTTTTTCTGGATAAACGGCCGTCTGGTAACGCCCGCTTTAACGGAAGGCCCCGTTGCGGGTACGATGCGCCGTTATATTGTAACAGAAGCGCGCCGCCTGCATACACCTGTTGAAGAAAGAGCGGTGACAGAAGACGATATGGCTGCAGCAGAGGAAATGTTTACCACCAACGCCATACAGGGCATCAGGTGGGTGGCGGCGTTGGGGGATAAAAAATTCCAGTCTGAAAAAACCGTCACCCTGTTTCGGCAGGTGATACAGCCTTTGTGGCAGGGGTGAAACCTGAGACAGGCACAGAAAGGGATCGCCATTATCCGGTTAATCAGGCCTGGTGTCAAACAGTACTCTCAGCATTGAGCTGCGCGTATACGTTCTCCAATTGCCGTATCGCTTCTTTTTCAGCATCGCCCAGGCGAAACGAATGGGCATTTACATACAGATCGATGTGCTGCCGCATCACTTCTTCAGACATCTCGCGGGCATGGTTGCGTACAAAAGACGAAAGAGAGGGATAGCGGTCGAAAGACCACTGGATGCTTTCCCGTATTTTTTCTTCGAACTGCATACATAATACGTCGTCCATATTTTTTCGTACTACAATGGCTCCCAGCGGTACGGCGCAATGCAGCGTTTGCTCCCAGCGCTCGCCGAGGTCGGCGATCTTTACCAGTCCGCGGCTCGCATACGTAAACCGGTTTTCATGAATGATGACGCCGGCATCGGCCCTGCCGTCGAGCACTGCCTGCTCGATGTCGCTGAATACCATAAACGTTTTGTTGCGTGCATGGGGATAGAAGCGGCTGAACAACAGGTGGGCCGTGGTATTCCTGCCGGGAACCGCGATGCGCAACGAGTCGATATCGGCGTCGGCAATCGGCTGCCGGGCAATGAGCAAAGGTCCGCAGCCGTTGCCCAGGGCGCCGCCGGCATCGAGCAGCCTGTATTGGCTTTTCAGCAGCGGCCATACGCCGTAGCTGACCTTGGTGGCGTCGAGCTTGCCCTGCAGGGCCCATTCATTAAGCGTCTGCACGTCTTCCAGCGCCAGCTCGAACCGGAAAGGAGCGGGGTCGATGTGACCGTTCACGAGGGCATCGAAAATGAACGTGTCGTTGGGACAGGGGGAGAAGCCGAGCGTGAGTAACATATCAAAGGTTTTCGAGGAGTTGGATAAGCTTGGCGTTCAGGTGGCCGATGGCCGTGGCGAGCCGCCAGTTTTTCTTATTGCGGTCGCCGATATAGTTGGAGGCGGCACGAAGCTGCAGGAAGCCGATGTTTTCCTGCAGGCAAACATAATGCAAGGCCGCACCTTCCATCGATTCGATGCCTGCCTTATAACGTTCCTGGTAATAAGCGATGCGGTCTTTTTTTGTGCTGATCTCATTCACGGTAATTGCGTTGATCTTGGGCAATCTTACCCGCCGGAGTAGGGTGGAAGCGGGGTTAACCAGCACCGATCGTTTAAACGGCGCTTCGTTGGGATGCATCCATCCCAGGTCGGTCATCGTTTGAAAAGAGCCTTTTTCGGCAACCCCAAGGTCGGCCATTACATCCTGTTTAACGGCGAATACCGTGCCCAGCGGCAGGGAACGATCGAAAAGCCCGCCGACACCCGCCTGTATCACCAGGTCGGGTCTTTTGTATTGCAGGTAACGGGTCAGCGCATAGGTGGTAGCCATCACGCCGACGCCTGTTACCAGGATATCGACGTCCAGCTCAATATGGTCCAGTTTGCTGGTTTGCGAAAGATGGTCGGTGAAGGGGGCTATTTCGCCGGCGGTGGCGGCTACCAGTAAACAATGCATGTGAGCGGCTTTATGAACAAATGTCGTATTTCCGTGTAATTTAGCCTGATGGGACAAAAAGTGGCTGTTTTCAGGAAGGAGCATTTTAACGCGGCGCATCGCTTGTACCGGCCGGAGTGGAACGAAGCGAGGAACTGGGAAGTGTTTGGAAAGTGCAGCTATCCGAATTACCATGGACACAATTATGAGCTGGTGGTGAAGCTGGTAGGAGAGCCCGACCCGTCGACCGGCTGCGTAATTGACCTGAAGCTGCTCTCGGGCATCATCCAGCGCGAAGTGGTGGACCGCTTCGACCACCGCAACCTGAACCTCGATACCAACGAGTTTGCCACCCTGATACCCACTGCCGAAAACATCGCGATCGTCATTTACGGATTACTGCGGCCGCACATTGATCCGGCCCATGAATTGTTCATCCGGTTGTATGAAACGGAGCGGAATTTCGTGGAGTTTCCCGCTTAAAAAAAGACACATGGCATATAGCAGACAAGAATTTTACGACGACGAAGTAACGAACGGCCTGATCGGTCATTACCAGCAAACGCTGGCATTACTGGGAGAAGATCCTTCGCGCGAGGGATTGGCGAAAACACCCGAGCGCATGGCCAAGGCCATGCAGTTCCTGACACACGGCTACCAGCTTGATGCGAAAGAAATACTGGAGTCGGCGAAATTTCACGAAGACGTGAGCGAGATGATCATTGTAAAGGATATTGAGCTTTACAGCATGTGCGAGCATCACCTGCTGCCGTTTTTCGGCAAGGCGCATATCGCCTATATACCAAACGGCTACATAACCGGCCTCAGCAAGCTGGCGCGGGTGGTCGACGTTTACAGCCGGCGGCTGCAGGTGCAGGAGCGATTGACCCACCAGATACTGATGGCGATCCGCGAATCGCTGCAACCCCTGGGCGTTGCCGTGGTGATAGAAGCGAGCCACCTTTGCATGATGATGCGCGGGGTGCAAAAACAGAATTCCGTTACCACCACTTCGGCTTTTTTCGGGGAGTTCGAGAAAAATGAAACACGCAGCGAATTCATGAAACTGATTTCTGCCAAACTGAGTTGAATAGTATTATATTGCGTTTCAACGATTTTCTTACATGAAACATGCATACGTTTTCCCGGGCCAGGGTTCGCAATTTCCAGGAATGGGAAAGGCGCATTACGACAACAGCGTTTTTGCCAGGAAACTATTTGAACAGGCCAATGAAGCATTGGGCTTCCGGATATCCGACATCATGTTCCATGGAACAGACGAAGACCTGAAGCAGACAAAGGTTACACAGCCCGCGGTATTTCTCCATTCGATCATTGCCTATCGCAGTATTGAGCAGGCGCGACCGGAGATGGTGGCCGGACATTCACTGGGCGAATTTTCGGCATTGGTGGCCAACAGCGTATTGTCGTTCGAAGATGCGCTGAAGCTGGTATCGATCCGGGCGCAGGCCATGCAGAAAGCCTGTGAAATGCAGCCTTCCACCATGGCTGCGGTGTTGGCGCTCGACGATGCCAAAGTGGAAGAGATCTGCGCTGCCGTGCAGGCCGAAACGGGTGAAGTGGTGGTGGCGGCGAATTATAATTGTCCCGGGCAGTTGGTGATCAGCGGCTCGGTAAAAGGAATAGAGATCGCCTGCGAGCGCATGAAGGCGGCCGGCGCAAAACGCGCCCTGGTATTGCCTGTGGGCGGCGCCTTCCATTCACCGCTGATGGCCCCCGCCCGCGATGAGCTTAAAGCAGCCATCGAACAGACCAAATTCCAGCAGCCTTCCTGTCCTGTTTATCAGAACGTGGTGGCCAAGGCCGTGCTTGACAGGGAAGAGATCAAGCAAAACCTGATCGATCAGCTAACCGGTCCCGTTCGGTGGACGCAGTCGGTGCTGGCCATGATCGGCGATGGCGCCAGCCGGTTTACCGAGGCTGGCCCGGGTAAGGTATTGCAGGGGCTGATCGGCAAGATCGATAAAACGGTAGCGGCCGAGAGCGTGGCCTAAGTGTAATGCAAGCAGGGCATTTCCTGCCTAAGCATCAGGTAATTTCAATCGAACAGTTCACCCATTCGGCATCGAAATTTGCCCCATACTTTTTGTAAAAGTCAATAGCCGGCTGGTTCCATTCCAGCACCTGCCAAACAATAGCGTTAAATCCTTTTTCTTTCGCTTCAACGATCAGCCGGTCGAATAACAGGCCGCCTAGTCCCAATCGCCGATGGCTTTCCGTTACCAGCAGGTCTTCGAGGTACATGCGTTGGCCTTTCCAGGTGCTGTACCGTATGTAGTAAAGCGCAAATCCCTGCACTACGCCGTCTGCTTCAGCCACGAAGGCCCACCATACAGGATGAGGGCCAAATCCACTTTCTGTAAAATGGGTTAAGGAAACAGTCACTTCGTCGGGTGCGCGTTCATACACGGCCAGTTCACCGACCAGCTCCAGCAGCCGGGAGCAGTCTTCTTTTTCTGCCTTTCTGATGATGATATTGTTCATGCCAATGCCTGCTCCAGGTCTGCGATAAGGTCTTCAATATTTTCAATGCCTACGCTCAT
Source organism: Bacteroidota bacterium (assembly GCA_029778965.1). Lineage (GTDB taxonomy): Bacteria > Bacteroidota > Bacteroidia > Chitinophagales > Chitinophagaceae > Flavihumibacter. The sequence continues at coordinate 38 of JAKPBL010000500.1, read as the reverse complement.
GCGGATCAACCCGTCGGTAATGCCGTATTTTTCTCTTT
>JAKPBL010000498.1 GCA_029778965.1 Bacteroidota bacterium | reverse complement strand
GGAATGGAAGAGATGCTGGGGATGGCGACCAGTTCCTGGTATTCTTTCAGGTGTGCGGCGGCATTGTCGTCGATGTATTTTTCATAAGCGGGTGAGGTGACTTTCTTTCTTTGTGCCTGTACGGTGGAGAAAGAGAAAAGAGAAAACCCGGCAATGAGCAATAGTGGAAATGTTCTGGAGCGCGACATACGACGATATTTCCCTGAATGTACTGATTTTACAGGCAGGGTGTTGCCGGGGATGGCTCAATTACTGTGCTTACACGAATCAGAAAATGATGGATACTTCCAGTTTGCCGCCCAGGCCTTCACGAACAATCCGCTGAAGGGTGGAGAAGCGAACGTCTTTCAGGTCTTTCTCCAGCTTAGAGATATATGACTTGTTGGTGCCGGAAAGGGCAGCTACCTGTTCTTGCGTCAATCCTTTTTTCTGGCGGGCTTCGTGAATGAGTGCGCCGAGTTTGAAGGATTCATATCCTTTCTCGAACTTTTCCCGCTTTTTGGAACCCCGCGGGCCTATTTCCTGGTTTATAAAATCAGCGAGTGCTGTCAGATTCTTTTTCTTCATAATAAGCTTGTCGATTTCATATAGTCCGCGCGTGTTGGTGAGGTGCTTTAAATATGTTTCCGGTATCCGTTCCAACTCAGCGATAAGTTTTAATGTCCATAGGACCTTGGTCTGAACTTTTATCTCCAACCAGCTATAAAACTCTTTAAAGTAGTCCTCATAGAAAACAAGGGTTCGTTTTTCGATAACAAAAATAGAATAAGTAGTCCAGTTGGACAACATTTTTTTAATATAAATATTGAATGGCGGGGGAGGGGGTCAAAGGTAAAAACGTATGATCCGAGGAAAAACCGTGTTTTAACCTATTTGATTGGCTAGCATCGTACAGGCCTGTTAATCTGAAGGAGAGGTAGTGTATGGGAAACCGTAAAACGAATCAATCCAACTTTTGTGCAATCGAATAGATTTGGGCTTACCGGTTGCCCTTGCGCCGCATTAGTGAACGAATGGCGGCGAATGCCCGCTCAAGGAGCAAGGCATTCAAAAAGATATTAATCCATAACCCAAGGGTGTAGCGGTAGCCCGATTGGCTAAAATAGTCCCAGAACAACGTGTGCGTAGGAAACCTGAACAGCATAAAGGGGATAGCTGTCCCACCCGTTCCCTCGTCGTAGGCAAAGGCAGCGAGATAAGAAACGCCGGTGAGGAAAGCTACCACTACCAGGCAGCCAAAGAAGATGCGAAAATTTATCTTCAACAGGATCGTTTCCGGTAAGATAGCAAAACTTATTACGCGGCTCCTTTATGGATAAATGAATAGATTTGAGAATAACCAGCCTATGTTACCAGTATTTCCTTACCATCAATCCGCTACCGACTATTTCCGCCGGCAACCGGCTGTGTGGGATTTTTTTGCTGCCCAGCAGCACAAGGCCGATCAGCTCAGCGCCTTTAAAGCCGACCTGCTCCGGAATACCTATCAGTTCAGCGAAACCGCCGAACCGGCATTCTTTCAACAGCTTGCTTTTGCGAAGGAAAAGCTGCAACTGTCGCTGCCGGTATATATGTACCAGGCCGAGAACAGTACCGAAGCCAATGCCAGTATCGTGTACCTCAACGGCGAGGCGCATATTGTTTTCAGCGGCAACCTGCTGGAGCGCCTGAACGACGACGAACGCCTCGCCATCATCGCGCACGAGCTCAGCCATATATTGCTGTACACCGAAATGGAGGGCGCCGTGGAAGTGACCCATCGCATCGTTTCCGCTTTGGAGGGGCATGCCTTTTCCACGCCCGCGCACGGTGAAACAGCCCGGCTTTTCCGTTTGTACA
>JAKPBL010000494.1 GCA_029778965.1 Bacteroidota bacterium | reverse complement strand
CAGCCACTTCATATCTACCGGGCTTCGGCGGGATCGGGAAAGACCTTCCTGCTCGCCTCGCGTTACCTGTTGCTGCTGTTTGAGCATCCGCACAAATACCGGGAAATACTGGCTGTGACCTTTACGAACAAGGCCACCGAAGAAATGAAGAGCCGCATTCTGGGCGAGCTGAAAAAGCTGGCAGAAGGAAAAGAAAGCCTGTATGCAGCGATCATCCGCCAGAAATTTCCCCACCTGCAAGAAAGCCTCCTGCAGCAGCGGGCCGACGAAGTGTACCGGCATATCCTGCACGATTATTCCCGGTTTTCGGTGGGCACCATCGACAGCTTCGTGCAGCAGATCATCCGCGCCTTTGCTTACGAGATCGGCCTCAATGCTGGCTATGAATTGCAGCTTAACAGCGAGCTCGTAAAAAAGGAGCTGGCTGCACGGCTTTATGCGCTGATCGATACCAACCCGCACCTGCTTGCCTGGATGACCGACCTGGCGGAAGAAAGAATCGATGCCGGCAAGAGCTGGGACTTTTCTACCGCCATGCTGGAGCTGGCCAGCGAAATATTTACGGAACGTTTTGCGCTCTTCGAAGAGAACCTCCGCCATATCGACGAGCCCGATGAAGTGTTCAGCCGGCTTCGGAAACAGATCAGGCAAAACCTGCATCGCTTTGAAGCGCAGATGAAAAGCGTAGGCGCGCGCGCGCTGGCGCTGTTGCAAACGCACCACCTGGAGGTGGCCGATTTCAAAAATGGCAAAAGAGGGTTCGCCAATTATTTCAATAAGTTGTCGGACGAAAATTTCGAACCGCCCAACGACACAACCCTGTCGGCGCTCGACAACCTGCCGGCGTGGACCACAAAAACTGCTCCCGCCGATACGAAGCAGAAAATAGAAGCCGTATTTCCTGCATTAAACGCTTTGCTCGGCGAAGCGATCGGCTATTATGAAGACAACGCCGTTCAATATCATACCGATAAGGAGGTTTTCCGGAATATCGACAACCTGAACCTGTTGCGTGTGCTGGCAGATCAGTTGGGCAACTATCGTCGTGAAACCAACAGCCTGCTCATCAGCGATACGCACCATTTGCTGCGGGCGCTGACGCGCGACAACGACGCGCCGTTCATTTTCGAAAAAACAGGCAACCGTTACCAGCACTTTTTGCTGGACGAGTTCCAGGATACCAGCCGCTTTCAATGGGAGAATTTCAAACCACTGCTGGAACAATCCATTGCAGGGGGTCATTTCAACCTGTTGGTGGGAGACGTGAAGCAGGCGATTTACCGATGGCGCAACGGCGACTGGCGTTTGCTGCTCTCGGGCGCCAAACAAGGATACGATCTTTCACAGGTATGGGAGGGCAGCCTGCAGGAAAACTACCGCAGCGCCCCCGAGATTATTGACTTCAACAATGCTTTTTTCACGGCGGCGCCGGCGCTTTTGCAACAACAATTCAATACCGGTATGCAGGAAACAGCCGATGAGAAATTATTGCAGCGCCTGCACGACACCCATTATTTTTCACTGATCACCGACGCCTACCGCGAAACCGAGCAGGCCATACCGCCGGGCGCCGTGGCCGGCGGCAGCGTCGCTATCCGCTTTTTCAACCAGGGCCGCAGCCGTTCGAACGATTGGCAGGAAGAGGCGCTGCAACAGCTCGCTGCAGATATCGACACCTTATTGACAGACCAGCAAATGGAACCGGGCGGCATTGCCATACTGACCCGGAACAACCATGAGGCGCGCCGTGTTATCAACCACCTGCTGCGATACCAGCAACAGCCCGAAGCGCGCAGCCGGTATGCGGTGTTGTCGGCCGATGCCCTGCAGCTCGACAACTCTCCCGCCATCCAGTTGCTGATCGCCGCTATCTCGCTGTTACAAAACCCACAGAACAAGCTCGCGCGGGCCGAGCTGGTGCAGGCAAATGCAGTCCGCCTGCAGAGGAACCTGTCTGATCCCGCGCTCTACAAGCTGAACAACGAATCGGTGCGCGACCTGTTGCCGGCCGGTTTTTTCGAAGCCTTCGACAGCCTTCGCTGGTCTTCGCTTTTTGACGCCACCGAAAAGCTGGCGGCGATTTTCGAGCTCGACCGGTGGACCAGCGAACAGGCTTTCCTGCTGCATTTCCGTGACCTGGTAAACGGGTTCAGTAAAAACGGGAAATCCACGTACCGGGAATTTCTCGATTGGTGGAATGATGAATCGACCCAAAAATCGCTGCCATCGGCCGGCGGCCTTTCGGCCGTGCAGGTCATGACCATACACAAGTCAAAAGGCCTGGCCTTCGAGGCAGTATTGCTGCCGTTTGCACACTGGGACCTGGAAAACAACAAGGGCCATATCTGGTGCCGCTACGAAAATGAGGGCCCCCTTGAATGGGTTCCGGTTCGCCTCAGCAGCCAGTTGCGGCAAACAAGGTTTGCAGCCGATTACCAGGAAGAGCAGTTGCTCTCGATCATGGATGCGCTCAACCTGTTGTATGTAGCTTTTACGCGGGCCCGGCGGCAACTCCGCATCTATGCACCTGATCCGCCGGCCAAAGCGTCAAAGATCAGCCATGTCGGCGCGTTGCTCGCCGCGGTAACAGGATATAACGGCCCGGCGACGGGTTATTTCAGCTCGGTTGTTTTCAACGACGGCGCCTGGGAAATGCCTTATACACCGCTGCCCGCCACACCGGTGGAAAACGCGGCCATTATCAGCCTATCGCCCCGCCCCGCGGGATATGATGTTCCCTGGCTGCACAGTTCCGCGCCTGAAAACTGGCTGCCCGGCACCGTTGCTTCGCCCGAACAGGCCCTGGGCAGGCTATTGCACCTGGCGCTGGAAAGGATTCCGCATCATCGCGAGCTCGACGCTACGCTGGCGGGAATGTTGCAGGAAGGACTGCTGACGGCCGCCCAGGCCCCATCGCTGCGGGAAAAGCTGGAAACGGTATTGCAGCAACCATCATTGGCCAAATGGTACAAGGGCGATTACCGGGTGATCAGTGAAAAACCCATCCTGCTGCGTGGCGGCGCCGTGCGGCGGCCCGATAAAGTGTTTTACAACGATACCGAAACCATACTCGTCGATTTCAAGTTCACCCGCATGGCCACCGCGGCGCACGCCCGTCAACTGGAAGAATACAAACAATTGCTGGAACAAATGGGTTATCCCAACGTGCAGGCATTCCTGTATTATGGATTACAGGAATCGCTGGTGCCCCTGCAACAGATGCCCCGTCAGCAAGGAAACCTGTTTAACTGATGCCCGCCAACACGTTTTTATATGAAGTAGCAGAGAACCTGTATCGTCGTTTCGGTACCGACCTGGCAAGGGTGGCCATTGTTTTTCCGAACAAACGCCCCGCGATTTACCTGCGCAAATGGCTGGGCGAACTCATCGAGCAACCGCTATGGAGTCCGCCGATGATGACCGTGCACGAATTCATTCTTTCTTCCACCAACCGCCTGCCGGCCGACAGGCTGGTGCAGCGATTCCTGTTGTTCGAAGCATACGAAGAAGTATTCGCCGCCGCGGGCGAACCTTATAACAACCGCTTTGAAGATTTTTTCCATTTCGCCGAGATACTGCTCAATGATTTCACTGAACTGGAAGCCAACCGGGCGCCTATCGGTGACGTATATGCGAATATCAGGGCGATGGGAGAAATGACGATGGGGCTTGATTATTTAACCGAAGAGCAGCAGCGCTACCTGGAGCGATTCTGGACCAGCTTTTCGGTAAGCCGGCTTAGCCACCAGCAGGAAAAGTTTCTTCGCCTCTGGGAAAAGCTGCCTGCCGTATATGAACGTTTTGCCGGTAAGCTGCGCGAAAGCGGGCTGGTTGATACAGGAACCGCCTATCGCCTGCTGGCCGACGGCCTGCAGGAAAATAAAACATTTGACGCCGAATACAAGCATATCGCATTCGTCGGCTTTAACGCGCTGAACCGGTCGGAGCTGGCCATTTTCAACCGGTACAAGGAAACGGGGAAGGGACTGTTCTTTTTCGATGCCGACCGGCATTACCTCGACGACCCTTTGCAGGAAGCGGGCCGCTTTCTGCGAAGAAACCTCGCGCTGTTCGGCAATGAGCTGGAGGCGGGCGACCGCATCCGCCACGCGAAAAAAAAGATGGAGATCATTTCGGTCGATGGCGATGCGGCTCAGGTAAGCCTGGTACCGCAACTACTGGCCACCATCGACGACCTGCATACACAGCCTGAGAAAACGGCCGTGTTGCTGGCAGATGAAAGCCAGTTGCTGCCGCTGCTGCACACCCTGCCTGCCGGCGTCAGGGTGAATATTACCATGGGCTTTGAACTAAAGCGCTCGGTGATTTATCCCCTTGTAACGGCCTACCTCCAGTTTTGCGAATCAACAACGCCACAGTCTGCTGCTGTTTATTATGAGCCGGTGTTCCGTTTGCTGGAGCATCCCTGGCTGCAGCAGCATGAGCCTGCAGCGAAGTTGTGCCGGCGCCTGCAGAAAGAAGGTGCGCTGCGGGTATCGTTGGCCGAATTACAGGAAGAAGACGCGTTGCTGCGGAAAATATTCACACCGGTTACGCAGCCCCTGGCCTTGTTTGAGGGCATACGCTATTTGCTGCAATGGTGGGCGGGGCGACCGGATAAGGAAGCGCAGACGGCTATGCTGTTGCAACTGTCGGCAGCGGCCTGGCAGCAGTTAAACCGGCTGGAAGGCTTGCTGGAAAAATTCAGCCACCGCCTTTCCACCGGCTTTGTGGCAGAGACCATTCGCCTCGGCTTGTCCAGTTTGTCGGTGCCGCTCGAAGGCGAGCCGCTCGAAGGCTTGCAGGTAATGGGATTGCTCGAAAGCCGCGGATTAGACTTTGAACAGTTCATTCTCCTGCAGGCGAACGACGGCATACTGCCCAAACGCGCTGCGGCGCCCACTTTTTTGCCCGACAGCATCCGGCGGGCGTACCAGTTGAGTGTGCTCGAAAACCAGGACAGTATTTTTGCGTATGTGTTTTATCGCCTGCTGCAACGGTCTGTTCAAAGCTGGATCACGTACAATGCATTGGTAACCGATCAAAGCACCGGCGAGCCCAGCCGCTTCCTGGCGCAACTGGCGTATGAAACCACCTTGCAGCCCGAACGGAAACAGGTGGCTATTCCCCTTAAAGCGTATTGGAAAGAAGCCATCACCATTGAAAAAACCGCGCCGGTGATGGCGCTGCTGAACCGGTTCTCCAACAGGGAATCGAAGATGTCGCCCTCGGCGTTCAACACCTATCTCGATTGCCGGCTCAAATTTTATTTTCAATACCTGGCGCAGATAAAAGAGCCCGACGAGTTTTTAACTGATCCCGACAGCCGTACCGTTGGAAACATTTTTCACAAGACGCTTGAGATTCTGTATGCCCGCCTGGCAGGGCAGGGTGGCAACGGGCAGGTGGATAAAGCAGGCATTGCCCTGCTGCGTGAATGGCTGCCGGAGGCCGTCGGCCAGGCATTTGCGGCGGAGCTCACCCAAAAAACGGATACCGCTTTTCCTTTCAGCGGCAGCCTGCTGGTGCTGCGTGAAATCATTGCCGGCTATGTGAAAAAAGTGCTCGACGTAGATGAACATTATGCGCCCTTTGCCCAGGAGTCGCTGGAGAGAGAGATCATGATGCAGGTACCCATCACCGTTAGCGGGAGGCGGGAAACGATCTGGATGGGTGGGTATATAGACCGGGTGGACCTGAAAGAAGGCGTATATCGCATTGTTGATTACAAAACCGGTATGGACGATAAGAACATCCCTTCGGTCGAAAGCCTGTTTGACCGCGGGAATACCCGGCGCAACAAAGCGGCGCTGCAAACTTTTATCTATGCGCGGATATGGCGGCAGGGCGAGGCGCCGGAAACAGCGCTGGAGACGGGGCTGTATGATGTGCGGGCTATCGGCAAAACGCCCGCGGGTTTTTCGTGGCAGTTTGTATTCAAAGGAAACGGCGCCCCCGAAAAGATCGACCATCGCTCGTTTGCGCCGCTGGAGGATGAGATATGGGGAAAAGTAACGGAAGTGCTGGAAGAAATCTACAACCCCTTCGTACCATTCGATCAAACCATCCTCGTGGAAAAATGTGAACGATGTGCTTATAATAAACTCTGCGGCCGGTAATAATTGAATAATTTTATTGCCATGGTCCTTATGCGGCATCTTCCTTTTTTGAAGGCTGTATTCCTGTACAGCCTTACTGCGTTCGGCGGCCCGCAGGGACATTTCGGCATGATGCTGAAAACATTTGTGCATCGCCGCCGCGACATCAATGAAGAAGAGCTGGTGGAATACAATGCCTTTTGTCAATTGCTTCCCGGCGCCTCTTCCACCCAGGTGGTCACGCTGATAGGATATAAACGCGGCGGCGTGCCGCTGGCGGTGCTGACCCTGCTGATCTGGATTTTGCCTGCCTGCCTGCTGATGGGCGCGTTGAGCTTCCTGGTTCGTTATTTTGACAGCCAGTCGATGAAAGTGAAGCTGTTCCGTTATATCGCACCGATGACCATCGGGTTCCTCGGCTATGCATCGATGGTGGCATTCAGGATGTCGATCCATAACACCATTACCCGTGTAGTAATGATCATGACGGGCGTGCTTACGTTTGCGTTCTTCAGAATTCCCTGGATGATACCGCTGTTGATTGTGGTAGGCGGATTTGTCACCAACCTGAGCGACAAACGTATTCCGCAAGGGCACGAGAAGCCCCGCAAGATCAACTGGGGCAATATCTGGCTTTTTGTAGTAGTATTTGCGCTGGCGGGTTTGCTCAGCGAACAGGCAAGGAAGCAGAACTGGCCCAACCGCCGGCCGATCAACCTGTTCGAGAATACCTATCGTTTCGGGAGCCTGGTGTTTGGCGGTGGGCAAATGCTCATCGCCATGATGTACGAACAGTTTGTGATCAGGCCCGAGTCGGAAAAGGTGGTCCGGGTCAACCCCAACGTGGTGAAAATCAACCGCGACGATTTTTATACCGGCGCGGGTATGGTACGTGCCATGCCGGGGCCCGTTTTTTCGGTAGCGTCGTTTATGGGCGGCATGGCGATGAACGACCGCGGCGTAGCCTGGCAGGTGGCGGGCTGCGTGATCGGCTCGGTGGCTATTTTTCTGCCCAGCCTTTTCCTGGTGCTGTTCTTTTATCCTATCTGGAACAACCTGAAAAAATACGCGGTGGTGTTCCGCGCGCTGGAAGGGATCAATGCGACCGTGGTAGGCATCCTTATCGCGTCGTCGGTATATATGCTCAAAGACATCTCCCTGCATGAATGGACCGAGCATGGGCTGATGAATGTAGCTGTTATTGCGGGAAGCTGGGCGCTGCTTTTGTATTCGCGGTTGCCGTCGCCGGTGATCGTAGCGATCTGCCTGGTGCTGGGGTATTTCTTTTAAAAAGAGGCAGTCTCCACAGACTGCCTCATGCCCAAAAAACCAACATACAAAAAACCGACTTCAATACATTTATACGTTATACCGCCATCACCGGAACCGGTGATGCGGAAAAAATAAAACGGTCGAACAATTGGTTCAGGAACCCGGGCATGTGGCACTCTTTGCCGGGTTCGACAAGTATCAGCGCTGCGCTGAGGTCCTGCGCATAATCAATCGATGCTTTTGCGATGCTGTTGCCGTTTACCGGCAGCAGCTTTACGGCGAGCTCCGTGTTTTCAGACAGCAATTGCCGCGTTCTTTCCAAAAACGGGCATTGCGCATCTGCTACCAGGTACACTGTTGCCTGCCGGTGGCCGGTAAGGAAGGAAATGAATTGCATCTTTCGCAGCGGCAACTGGTCGGTGACCGGTAGGAGAATGCTTTTGAATTCGCCGGGCTGGCAACTGACGGGGATATTTATCAGCGGGCAGCTCAGTTGCTTGGCCAGCTTTTCCATATTTATTTTGTATAGCATGCGGCTCCAGGGTTGGGGCCGGTGGTGTTGCAGCAGCACGAGGTCGATCACGTATTTTTCACAATACTGCGGTACGTACCGGTTGGCATCGGCCTGCACGCACCGGCAATGCAGCAGGTGGCCCTTTCCCAGCAGCGGCATCAGCCGGCCCTGCATTTCGGCCAGCGTGGCGCTCGCCTTTTCTTTCCGGTTCCGGCCGGGCCCGGGCCGTAGCAGGTGCAAGAGATGTACATCGCTGTTCAGCAGGCCGGCGAGGCGAATGGCGTGCGCTACCTGGTTCTGGCAATTGTCAACATCATCAATCACAACCAATAGCTGGTGAACTAGTTTTTCCACACGGTAAATATGTAGGGCAGCCGTTAAGCTCCGATTAAACCGCCGTTAAAATGAAATTAAATCCGGAAACTCTTCAGCGTAGGCAGCTCTATGCGAAAGGTCGTTTCCTGGCTGTTGTCGGTGAGAACCACGTTGATATGTCCTTTGTGGATACCAATAATGCGGCGCGCCAGGGCCAGCCCGAGACCGAAGCCTTTTTCGTGGCTGGTTTTCGTGGCCCGGTAAAAAGGCTGAAAAACAGCTTCGATTTCTGCGGCTTCTATAGGATTGCCGGTGTTGACCACATCGATCTGTATATTACTTCCCGAAAGGCGAAGGCGTACCCGGCTGCTATGGTCCGTGGAATATTTGCAGCCGTTTTCGATCACGTTTGAAAAAGCGCTGAACAAAAGATCGGCATTGCCAAAAACCATAAAATCTTTTTCGTCTTCGGGGAAATCGTCAAAGTGGAGGATCACCTGGTAGTCGGGTGATATCTTTTTAACGGCGGCGACGGTTTTAATCAGCACTTCATCCAGCCTGATCTCATCGAGCCCGATATTTCCCTTATGACCTGTTTTGGCGATCTCGAGCAGGCTTTTGGTCAACTGCCGCATCTGCTGCACATCTTCCCTGATCGATGCCAGCACTGCCTGGTATTCGGCCTCATTTCTTTTTTTCTGCAAGGTAACTTCCAGTTGCGAAGAGATGGAAGTAAGGGGGGTCGATAATTCATGCAAGGCGTTGGAGATGAACCGGCGCTGGGTCATGAACGACTCCTGCATGCGGTCGAGCAGATCGTTGAACGTATCGGCCAGTTGAAACAGCTCGTCCTGGCCGCTGCCGGCGTCGATGCGCTGGGTGAGATTGTGTGTACTGATGTTCTGCACTTCTTTGATGATCGATGTGATGGGCCGTACCAGTTGCCGGCTGAATAAAATGCCCGTTGCCATGCTCAGCAGCGTGCCGGCAAACCATGATCCGATCAGGATTTTCCGGAGGTTGTTGAGCCAGAGATATCCTTCTGTATCTTTTGCGGCGACCACTACTACAAAAGGCCGGTTGCCGTTTTTTTCATATTGACCGAACGCATCACGGTCGCCCAGCCTGAACGCAACCTCTCCGCTAGTGATGATATGCCCGAGCTGTTCGCTGCTCAGTGTGAAATCGTCGGAAGGACGGCTGTCGAAAGCATAGTAACGCTGGTTGCTGGTACTATAGATATGCACCGACTTATTCGTATAAAACGGCGCGTTGCTTGAATCGATCTTCCGCATCACCGCATTGCTTGAATCACCGAGCAGGGTGAACAGTTGCGCCACGTTGTGCGACCGGCCATAAAGCCTGGTTTCAAAGCTGGCAGCCCGTTGCACTGAAGAGAAATAGTAAACGGAAAAGGCGGTGAGCAATAACAGTATTGCCACCAGGAAGGTGAAAAGCAGGGTGATTTTAGTGCGAATGGTCACGTCAGATGCTTTCTTTCAGCACATAACCCATGCCAACCTGGGTGTGGATCAGCTTTCGCTCGTAGTCGCGGTCGATCTTTTTGCGAAGGAAGTTTACATATACATCGATCACATTAGTGCCGGTATCGAAGTCGATGTCCCATACATTCAGCGCGATATCGGCCCTGGACACTACCCGGTTTTTGTTCTTGATCATGTATTCCAGCAACTGGAATTCCTTTGCCGTCAGTTGAATCGGGTTGCCTGCCCGTGACACTTCCTTGCTGTCGAGGTTGATGACCAGGTCGTTCACCCGGAGGTTCCGGGCAATGACGGGCGCCGATTGCGTTCTTTTGAGCAGGGCTTTTATCCTGGCCACCAGTTCAGCAAAGTCGAAGGGTTTAACGATATAGTCGTCTGCGCCGTTGTTGAAGCCTTCGATCTTGTCTTCCGTACTACCCAGGGCTGTCAGCATCAGCACGGGCACCTGCTGGTTCAGCGTGCGGATGTATTTCAGCAGGTCATACCCGTTCATGCCCGGCAGGTTGATATCGGCAATGATAAAGTCATAATCGTTGTTGTCGAAGAAATTGCGGGCAACGCTACCGTCGTAAGCTAGGGTAACCCGGTAGTGCTGCTCTTCCAGGCCTTTTTTCAGGGTCTCTGCTATTTTCTTTTCGTCTTCAACCAATAAGATGCTGATGTCGGCCATAGGCGCTGAATTGCTGATTACTAATGTAACAAATTAGGCGTGCCAGGGTTGAGGACCGGTAATTAGAATGACATTAAAACGATTTAATGACTAAACAATGCCGGGCGATTGGTACAGGTCGGTCTGCGCCGCCAGTGCTTCGCGGTATTTCTCAAAGATGCGCGATTTGGATACAAACCCTAAAAACCGCTTGTCGTCGTCGAGCACCGGCAGGTACCAGCTCTGCGTCAGATCCATTTTCTCCATTACTTTTTTCATCGGCTCGCCGGCCTGTATAACGGCGGGAGCGGGTTTCATCAGCGATTTTACGGTTATTTTCCAATACCCGGCCGAATCGAAAAGTTGCTTCTTGACATCGTTCAGCTCAATGATTCCGGCAAAACGGTCGTCGTCGTCAACCACGGGATAAATGTTCCGGTTGCTTCTTTTGATCAGTTCTACCAGGTCAGACAGGCGCTTGTTTTGGCCGATGGTTTCATACGTTTCCGTTAGCAGGTCTGCCGGGCGCAGGCCAATGAGGATATTATCTTCCTTTCGATGGGTATATATCTGGCCGTTTAATGCCAACTGTTTGGTCTCCATCGAATAAGGCTCAAAATGACGAACGATGAAATAGGAAATAGCCGATACGATCATGAGGGGTATGAACAGTTCGTAGCCGTTGGTTATTTCGGCGATTAGAAAAATGGCGGTCAGCGGGCAATACATGACGCCGCTGAGCACCCCCGCCATTCCCACCAGGCTGAAGTTTCCTTCAGGCAGGCGAAGCCAATGAGCTGCATTGGCCAGCCGGCTGATAAAAAAGCCGAGATATGCACCCACAAAAAGAGACGGTGCAAAATTGCCGCCGTTGCCGCCGCCGCCAACAGTAATACCGGCTGCTACCGGTTTCATCAAGATGATGGCGCCCGCGAATGCCAGCAGCCCCCATTCGTTCAGGTAAGCCCTGGCCAGGAACTTGTCGCCGATCAGTTGGGGATTGCCGTTGGCGAGAAGCCGTATAGTGTCATAGCCTTCGCCATACAAGGGGGGGAACAGGAACAGCAATGCAACCAGGAACGC
>JAKPBL010000479.1 GCA_029778965.1 Bacteroidota bacterium | reverse complement strand
ATTCCCTCTACAACGAGAACGGCTCAACAGCAGACGTGCCCGCGGCTTACACCACCGTAACGGGTTATAAAGACGCTGCCGGTAATCCCGCCCTGGTGTACGACGAGCGGGCCGGGCAACTGGTATCGCCGGCGCAACTGACACCGGAAATGTTTGCCAATAAGTTCCAGTTCAGTTGGGCGGAAGCGTTGCTACCGCTGCACCCTGAATACCCCAAGCTGGTAGCTTACCAGGCGCTGGCCGCCAGCCATGAATGGGATGTACGGGCGGGCAGCACCGACACCTATGCCGAAGCCCTGGAGAAAGGTTATCTCAACCCCCTGGGTACCTCGGGCGCCAACTACACCCGCTTCAATGGCACTCCCGGCAGCATCGACCGCGACCCGCTGGCAACACTGAGCGGCGGCTTGTATGCCACGCCGCTCAAAAACGGGCTGGAGAAATACATGGCTGTCGGCAGTCCATCGACCGACATGAATCTCTGGAGCCTGGCCACCATGATGGTAAAATGCACCGGCATCAACAAAACCAATGCCTGTTATGTGAGTTACCAGGGCATGGCCAGTTCCTTTCCTGCAGCTGACACCTGTACAGCCGACCTGGATGCCGCCTGGAAAATATTCAGGCAATTGTACCTGCAGGTAAAGCGCGACCTGGTGAACCAGCAACTGGCCACCATCAGCGGCGTACCCACACCCGCTGCACTGACCGCGCTGGGGTACACTTCCTATTTCACCACCGCAAACGATATGCTGGCTGTGTCGGGTGAAACGTTTCCTCACGACCAGTCGTCGGCAAACAGCTATGCAGCGGCCAATAACAATGCGCTCCGGTCGTTTTATGCCGGCAACTGCGAGGCCTATGCCAGTCAGTGGATGGAGCAGTTGAAGGGCTGTTACTACAGCCAGGCCGATTTCGATATCATCCTTCCCCGGCTGGTCAGTGTTTGCCAGGCCGGCGCCGACGTATCGCATCCCTTTGGCGCCAGCACGGTACGACCCGATACTGTTACCAGCTACCGGAGCTTCGAACAGGTGCTGCGCGCGTATAATCTCGAAAAAGGCTACCCCGAAACCAGCGAATGCCACCCCTTTCTGATCACCACGCCGGGGCCTTACGAAGCACCCCGGGTGCTGGCCAATACCATTGTGCCCGCTACGCCAGATACCTGCACCTGCAACAAGATCAGCAGCTTGTACGCAGCTTTCCAGGCCGACCCCAAAGGCGCAGGAACGTTCGGTCAGTACCTGCTGGCTGTTTACCAGACCAGCATCGCCGATTCAACACTGGCGCTCCTGCGCACGGCCTGCACCACCAACGGAGCCGGTTGTTCTACCTTTGATACGCCTGTTGCGCTGCCGGCGCTGTTCCAGTGCAATATCGGTTCGGTATGCATGGATTGCGGGCGCATGGCTGCATTGAACAAGGAATTCAACACCCTGTATCCCGACAGGAAGCCGGTGGCCGATTCACTGGCCGGCAGCATATCGCAGCAGGCCGTCAACAGCCTGTACGAGCAGTTCATGAACTACCGCCTGGGATTCAGTAAAACCACCGGCGAGTACCTTTCTTTTGCTTCCGGCTGCGGCATCAGCATGGCCAATGTGTGCGCTGATAATTCGAAGCTGGTTGATAGCTTTTTACTGCAGCGATTCCCGGTGGCGTGGACGCAGCACACCCAGGAAGGCCAGGCTTTTACCGACCCGCATATCTTCTTCAACAATGGCGTGCTCCGGCTGCCCGATTCCATTCGTGCCAAGCCAGGCGTATGGTACAACAGCGTCAACCTCGGCATGCCCGGGTGGTTGTGCCGCGGCCCTTCCTACACCTCCGAGCTGCGGGTGCGGTATAATTCCAACCAGCAATTGTGGGGAGATATGATGTACCTGGGCGACCAGAACCACAACTATCTTTTCGCCCGGTACCCAACTACTTTCCGGGTCGATACCACCTGGTACGATCGCGGTGTGTACCTGGTGTCTGTTTCCAACAGCCATCCCGGCGGGGGCTACTTCTTAAACACCTATACCCGGCTGAGCGACGATCCCGATTTTTTCATCAACTGGCGGCAGGTAAGGCTGAAGGTAGCGGCCGATACGATTGCTATTTACCTGGACAATGTGCTGGCGGTTAAAGTGGCGCGCGATAACAGCGCCCTGGGAGCTGAGCTGAACGCCACCCTGGGCT
This sequence comes from Bacteroidota bacterium, assembly GCA_029778965.1. GTDB lineage: Bacteria > Bacteroidota > Bacteroidia > Chitinophagales > Chitinophagaceae > Flavihumibacter. Next base: position 1,210 of record JAKPBL010000479.1, on the reverse strand, counting down.
ATCGCGGCCGTTATTGGGAAACCGACTATGTGAAATATTACAATGAGAACAATGCGCTGGTGTATTTCGAAGACTTCGGCAACCCCGACCATCTCGCCGGTCCGCGCCCCGATGCCCTTTGCAGCAACGATGTGCCGTCATGCGAAACCGCTTTTGCTACCTGGTTCAACCAGCGCCGGGGCACCAGCTACAGCTTTGCCCAGATCGATTCCGTGTACCGGTCTGTCTGCGGCTATACGCCCACCATCTGCACCGTGCGGTCACCCTATGACCAGTACTCGCTCGCTACCGTGGCAGACAGCTTCATTCTTCGGGGCAATACCGTATCCTGGTCGCAGGGCACCCAGGAAGGCCCGGTCTATACCGACCCCCATGTGTTCTTCATAAACGGCGTGCTTCGCCTGCCCGATTCCATCCGCGCCAAAGGCGGCACCTGGTACAACGTCGCCGGTGTCAGCTTTCCAGGCAATGTTTGTCCCGGCAACAGCTTCAGCATAGAGCTCAGGAACCGCTACGCCGGGCCTTTGCTGAACGGCGATAGCTGGTATATGATCGATGGTGTTCATGGGTACACCTTCGGCCGGTATCCGGGCACTTTTACTGTTGGCGGCAAGCAATACGACGCTGGTGTGTATCTCACGCTGGTTGCCAAACAATCGACTTATTTTCTGCAGGACACCTGCATACTCATCAGCGCAGATACAGGCTGGATAGCGGGCTGGCATACGCTTAAATTCAATGTTACGGCCGACACGATTTTCCTGTATGCCGATAACCAAGTAAACGGCGCCATTCCGCGCGACCACAGTGCGCTTTCGTCATTGAATCAGATCGGAATGGGTTACCGGGGCCCCTACTGGGAAACAGATAATCTAAAAATGTACAACGCTCTGGGTACGTTGATATACAACGAAGATTTCTCCGATCCCGGCCGGCCTGCGCAGGTTGTTCCGTATGCCACTTGCAACAATGACTCTTCCGGTTGCCAGTCGGCATTTACCAGCTATTTTAACCAGCAGTTCGGCAGCAGCTATTCTTATGCGCAGGTGGACTCTCTTTACCGGATGCTGACAGGCCATTCTGCACCGGTCTGCACGCTGCCGCCCGCGCCGCCGGGCGACGACAGTGATTCCACTTACAGCTATCCCGATAACCATCTCTGCGGCAGGGTCAGTTCTATTTTCACCGATGCCCGGGTGCTGGACAGTAT
>JAKPBL010000477.1 GCA_029778965.1 Bacteroidota bacterium | reverse complement strand
GGCGATGACGATGCTGGTACGGTCCTGCATCGACCGGTCGATGGCATCCTGCACCAGCTTTTCGCTTTCGGTATCGAGCGAAGAAGTGGCTTCGTCGAGAATGAGGATCGGCGGATTTTTCAGTAACGCGCGGGCGATCGTAAGCCGTTGCCGCTCGCCGCCGCTGAGCTTGCTGCCGCGATCGCCGATATTGGTATTGTAACCTTCTTCTTTCTGCACGATGAAGCGGGAAGCATTGGCCACTTTGGCGGCTGCTTCTATCTCCTCATCGCTTGCGTCGGGTTTGGCAACGGCTATATTGTTGCGAATGGTATCGTTGAAAAGAATCGGCTCCTGCGTAACGATGCTGAGCTGCCCGCGAACGGAAGCCAGGCTGTAGGAGCGGATGTCTTTTCCGTCGATCAGTATCTCGCCGGCGGTTACGTCGTGAAAGCGCGGAACCAGGTCGGCCAGGGTCGACTTACCCGATCCCGATGCGCCTACCAATGCCACTGTTTTCCCCTTTTCGATAACCAGGTTGATATTGTGCAGGATGGTTTTGTCGTCATAAGCGAACGACACATTCCTGAACTCGATCTTGTTATTGAAGGTTTCGAGCTGCGCTGCGCCGGGCGCATCTTCTACCATCACCGGCGCTGCGAGTATCTCTTCTATGCGGGCAACGGCGGCACTGCCCCGTTGCACATTATAGAAGGCGTTTGAAAAAGATTTGGCGGGGTTGATGATCTGGGTGAAGAAAACAATATAGGTGATAAAAGTGTCGCCGTTGAGCATATCGTATTTGAGCACCAGCCTTCCGCCGAACCAAAGCAGGATGGCCAGTACCAGCACGCCGAGAAATTCGGAGATCGGCGAAGCCAGGTCGCGCTTGAAATTCATGGCATTCCGAATATTGTTCAGGCTGCGGTTGATACCATAAAAGCGGGCGCCGATCAGCTTCTCTGCGTTGAAGGCCTTTATGACCCGCAGCCCGCCGAGCGTTTCGTCGAGCACGCTCAGGAGCAAACCCTGCTGCTCTTGCGCCACATTTGATTGTTTTCTCAGGGCGCGGCTGATCCGGCCGATGATAAAGCCGGTTAGCGGCAGCAGCACCAGGAGGAAAAGAGAAAGTATGGGGCTCAGGGTCACCAGCGAAAAAAGAATGATGAGAATGGTGAGCGGCTCTTTGATGAGTGATTCCAGTGCCGAGATAATGCTCCACTCGATCTCGTTGGTATCGTTGCTCATCCGGCTGATGATATCGCCTTTTCTTTTCTCGGTAAAAAAACCAATGGGCAGTACCAGTATCTTGGCATACAGCTCCGACCGCAGACGGGTGAGCACATAATTGCGCAGGGGCGATTGGATGCGGTAGGTAAGATAGAGGAACAGGTTCTTGAGAAAGATAGTGACGATCAGCACCACGCAGATAATGGTCAGGGCATACAGTTTGCCGCCATTGGGGTTATCGGGCGAACTGTGGCCAACGATCACCTGGTTGAAATAATATTTCATCAGGTCGAGCAGGCCATTGGCAGAAAGGGTGAACGCCGGCTTGGTGGTAACCGTTTCAACATGGCTGCCGAACAGCAACTGCAGAAAGGGCGCCAGCATGGCCAGCGATACCAGGGAAAACACGATCGACAGCAGGTTGCACAAAAAATAAAGCGCGATTTCTCCTTTCTTATCGGAGAGGTATTTAAAGATGCGGGAGAAATTCTTCATAGACCAGCATATAGAAGCTGCAAACCTACGGCCAATTTTCGTGAAAGTCTTTGCATCTTTGCCGGAAACGAGCGGATATGCAGCAGGAATCAAAAAGGCAGAAACAGGTGGCCGGCGAAGTGCAGGAAGTGTTGAACGAAATATTCCGGAAACTGGGCCTCACCATGGTAGATGGAGGAATGGTATCGATTTCCTCTGTCAAGATGACACCCGACCTGCTTGAAGCCCGGGTATATATCAGTCTTTTCCAGGTGACCGACCGCGAGGCGGCCATGAAGAAGCTGGAAGACCGCACCTGGGAGATCAAGCGGGAGCTGGCGGCTTCCATCAAACACCAGGTCCGGCGTATTCCCGTGCTGCAATTTCACCTCGATGAAACCCTCGACCAGGTGTACAAGATGGAGGAATTGTTCAGGAAGATCCATGAGAACGACAACCAAGACCCCCATGCCCCAAAAAACGACGTGTGAATTTTTTATTTGCCTGGCGCTATTTCCGGTCTAAAAAAACAACCAACGCGATCAATATCATCGCATGGGTAAGTGTGGCGGCCGTACTGGTGGGTACGGCATCGCTGATTGTGGTGTTGAGCGTATTCAACGGATTCGAAGACCTGGTGAAGTCGCTGTATGCCACTTACTATACCGACCTGAAGATCGTGCCCGCCTCGGGCAAGGTGCTGCAGCTTACGAAAGCGCAGCGCCGGCAACTGTCTGCCACGCCGGGAGTACGCGCTTTTTCGCTGGTGACGGAAGAAAAAGCACTGATGAAAAACGGTGAAGCACAGGCCATCGTATATCTCAAGGGGGTTGACAGCGCCTATACCCGGGTAACCACCATCGACCAGGCGGTTAAGACCGGCACCTACGACCTGGGCGACGCGGAAAAGCCACTGGCGATGCTCGGTGTGGGCGTGGAAAATGTATTGCGGCTGTACAGCGACCGGGAGATACTTCCTTTGACAGTATATGTTCCGCGGCGGGGTGCGGGGGTGGATGTGACCGATCCCATGCAATCGTTGCGGGCAGATAATATATATACCGCCGGCTCGCTGGCCATTCAGCAGGAGTTCGATAACCAGTATGTGATCACCAACCTGGCATTTATGAAATCGCTGATGGATATGTCGGCCGATGAGTTCAGCGCGGTGGAGATCGCTATCGATAAGCCCGATGATGCGGCGAAAATGCAGCAGCTCCTGTCGCGGCAATTGGGCAGCCAGTACCGGGTGCTGACGAGGTTCGAGCAGAACCAGAGCCTGTACAGTGTAATGCAACTGGAAAAATGGGTCATCTATTGCCTGTTATCACTCATACTGGTGGTGGCAGCCTTTACCATGATCGGCTCGCTGACCATGCTGGTGCTGGAAAAGCAGAAAGATATCCAGGTGCTGCAGGCATTGGGCGCCTCAAAAAATAGAATACAATCCATCTTTATCAGTGAAGGCTTTCTGCTGGCCGGTGTCGGCGCCCTGGGCGGCTGCCTGCTGGCCCTGCTGATCGGTTGGGCGCAACTGCGTTTCAAGCTGATCAAATTACAGGGAGACAGTTTTGTGATCGATCACTACCCCGTGAAGTTCATGGGCAGGG
>JAKPBL010000470.1 GCA_029778965.1 Bacteroidota bacterium | reverse complement strand
CAGCTAAAGGTAAATGCCAATGAACTGGAAGAAGTCACCGTTTCCAGTCATCGCCTCAACCGGGAAAATTCTATCGCTGCAAAGATACCCCTGCGTTACCTGGAGAACCCACAGGTTTATAGCTCGGTAGGAATGGAATTGATGAAACAGCAGAACATTACCAACTTCGACGACGCCATCCGCAACGTACCGAATATGTCGCGCACCTGGGAATCGACCGGAAGAACCGGCGATGGCGGTGCTTATTTTTCACTACGCGGATTTGAAGCACAATCTGCCCTGACCAACGGGCTGCCCACGCGTACCAGCGGCAACCTCGATCCCGCCAATATCGAGGAGATCCAGGTGCTCAAGGGACCCAGCGGTACCCTGTTTGGCGGCAGTTTTTACAGCTATGGCGGGCTCATCAATACCATTACCAAAAAGCCTTATTTTCATACGGGTGGTGAATTCACTTATCAGTTCGGCAGCTTCGGATTAAACCGCTTCAGCATTGATGTCAATACGCCTTTGAGCAAAACGGAAAAGATTGCATTGCGGGTAAATGCCGCCTATCATTCTGAGAACAGCTTTCAGGATGCAGGCTACAAAAAATCTTTTTTTCTAGCGCCCTCGCTGGCATACCAGGTGAACGACCGGCTCTCCTTTCAATTCATGGCAGAGTTTCTTGAAGAAGAAAGAGCGGTGGCGCCTGTATTCTTTAACAGCGACCGCTTCAGTCCGCTTGATTTTAAAAACATCAGTGAGCTTGACCTGAACCCCAAGCTTTCTTTCACCAGCAACGACCTGACCATCAAAAATCCACGGGCCAATTTCCAGGCGCAAATGATGTATAAGCTATCGTCGGCATGGACCTCGCAAACAGCAGTTTCGCGCAACACCGTGCGTTCGAACGGCATCTACAGTTATATCTGGGACGATGTTGCCGGCGACAACTGGTTTGGGCAGTGGTTTACCAACGCCAACAGCCAGACTGTCTCCACTGATATCCAGCAAAATTTCACCGGCGATTTTCATCTTGGCCGTTTTCGCAACCGCATGGTGGTGGGGCTCGATTATTTCAATACAAGTGTTGTTGACAATGGCTCGGGCTGGGCCTGGGCAAGAAATGTTACGCCGCAAGGTGATGTCAACTATATCGAACCCTATACCGGTGAAGCGTCTTCGCCCGTTTACCTGACACGCGCGGCCATCGACAACCTGCTGGCTTCACAGGAGCCGGGGCACAGCAATGTAGGCAATAACAATTATGCCGCCTACATATCAGATGTATTCAACATCACCGACAACCTGATGGTAATGGCAAGCCTTCGTCTCGATTATTTCGATTCAAAAGGCGAGAAATCAACCGCCGAAGATGACTATAACCAATGGGCATTGTCGCCCAAGTTCGGACTGGTTTACCAGGTGGTACCTGACCGCGTGTCGCTGTTCGGCAACTATATGAACGCTTTCATCAACGTAAATCCGCGTATCGCAGCAGATGCAGACGGCAGCAATCCACATGTGAAGTCATTCAAACCAGAGCAGGCCAACCAGTGGGAAGCCGGCGCCAAACTGAACCTGCTGCAGGAAAAACTGGAAGCCACGCTTTCCTACTACGATATTAAAGTGTCCAACCGGGTTACACCGATGGCCAATAACCCCAATGACTATACGCAGGGCGGAAAAGTAGGCAGCAAGGGAATCGAATTTGAACTGCGCGCATACCCGGCGAAAGGCCTGAGCATGACAGCCGGTTTCTCCAATGGCAAAACACAGGTGATAAGTGGTAACGGCAGCGACTTTTACGCCGAAAAAGGTCGCGTAATCGGCGGGCAGGGACCAGGCACCCTGGCCAATCTTTGGGTGCATTATTCTATTCCTTCGGGTAAGGCGAAAGGGCTGGGCTTTGGTATCGGCGGAAATTATGCCGACAGGTACCTCGTTATCGACAACAGCAATACCGGCCAGTTCTTCCTTCCTTCATATACCCTGCTGAATGCAGCGATATCCTATACCACCCGTCATTTCCGGTTCGGCCTGAATGGAAACAACCTGTCGAACAAGCAATATTATATTGGTTACTGGTCAACAAACCCGCAGAAAAAATTCAATGCCGTAGCCAGCATCGCTTATAAGTTTTAAACCGTCCGGCTAAACCGGAGGAGATGGATTTTTCCTCCGGTTTTATTTTAGCTTTATTCCCATGAACTACATAGATCATCTCAGGAAGCTATTCAATATTCCAGCCAATACCACCCCTGGCTTCCCTGAAGAGGCCGTTGCCGCATTGGAGAACAGGCTGGAGATCAGAACACCGGCCGTATTAAAAAAATTCTACCTAGAGCTGGGAAGATGTGAAGAGATAACGGCCTCGCACAACCGGCTGCTGAACCCCGAAAACCAGGTCGGCTTCAGCGACGACGATCACCTTGTTTTCTATGAAGAGAACCAGGTAGTTGCTTACTGGGGCATAAAAGCAACCGATCTGACGAAAGACGACCCGCCGGTATATGGCAACTATGCGCCCGCTTCGTCGGGCAGCGAATGGCTGCCCGAAGCGGAGAACCTGGAGACTTTTCTGTTGCTGATGTCGATCAGCAACGGCGTTCTCGGCGGGCTCGTGCACAATGCCAACAGCTTTGAGCCGCTCCTGCCCGAAACGCTCGCCTATATTGAAGCACACTGGGAAGAGATATACACCGGCAGCCTGATGCCGCAACGGGTGTTCAGCAACCATTTTGAAGACGTGATCTGCATACCGGTAGATGAATCGGGGAACAGTACCGGCATATTGGTGGGCAGCAGCTACCGCGGTGCTTTTGATCGCTTGTTGGCGCTGAATGTAAACTGGTATTTTTCTTCCGACGACAACTAATCCATATACCGCACCCTGATCCACACATCCTTATTCCGGCCCTTGTCGTCGGTACATGAAATCTTCACCGGCCCTTCTTCGGGAACGAAAAAAACTTTCTGGCCCAGTTCGGCTGTTTTATAGAAACGGTTGTTGATATACCAGTGTACTTTGCTCACATCGCTGCCCGCCTGGCAAACGAGCTGCAACGGCTCGGGGTTCTTTCTTTCGATCAGGTATTCCGCATCGGCCTGCGGACTCTTAATCTGCGGTGCGGCATCCCGGAAAATCGTTTCGCAGGCGGGGTTATGCGGTGGTACTTTCTTGTAAACGATGTGTCTTTCCGCCAGCCATGCCTGCATATCGGCGTCGTACAACTGGTACAACAGCTTTTTATACCCGGTGGCCGGCCGGCAACTGTTGCAATAAGAGATCGACTCATCGGCGCTTACCGCGATCTCCTGCAGGTGATGGCAGGTTTGCGTACCCGACACCAGCGGAATAAAATAATCGGTTACCGTTTGTTCGCAATGTTCGCCCGGCAATAAACCAGTCACCGGGCATACCGCCCGCACGGCCACTTCGGCCGGCTGCTGGAACCATTCCTTCTCATTGTCGTAGTCGATCGTATTGAACAGCCTGAACAGCAATGGCGTGGCCACTTCCGCACCGCTTAATGATGCCACCCCTTGTCCGGAGAAATTACCTGCCCACACACCAATCGTATAGTGTTTGTTATACCCGATGCTCCAGGCATCGCGGCGGCCATACGAAGTGCCGGTTTTCCAGGCAATACGCGGCATCTTCTCGGTTGCCGCCCAGTTCAATGGAAAATCAGGCCGGTTCACTTTACTGAGAATATCATCCAGTAAAAAGCAGGCGCCGGCCGACAGCATCCGCTGCTTTGGCTGCAGGCTGTCGTTTTGGGTATAGGCCGGCCACTGGTAAACGCCCTCGCGTGCAAGGCCTGCAAACAAGGCCGTCAGCTCTTCCAGCGTAGTGCCGCAGCCGCCCAATATCATCGACAGCCCCAGCTTTTTCCGGTCGCGTTGTACCTGCCGGAAATGCAACGACGACAACTGTGTAATAAATGCGTCTTTGCCCAATGCCCGCAGGCTTTTCACCGCGGGGATATTCAGTGAATGCGACAGCGCATAGTCCATCGATACATAGCCGTTGAATTTCTTATCGTAGTTCTCGGGGGCATACCCTCCATAGTTAACCGCAGCATCGGTGATGATCATTTTCGGGGTGAGCAATCCCTTGTCGATGCACATCCCGTACAACAACGGCTTCAGGGTAGAACCCGGTTGCCGGATGGCAGCGGCGCCGTTTACCTGTCCGCCGTCGGTGCTGTCTTTAAAATCAGCCGAGCCCACATAAGCCAGTACACGGTTCGTTCTGTTGTCGATCACGATCGCTGCCGCCTGGCGAATGTGCTGGAACTGCAGACCGCGTACATAATCTTTCACCAGTTTCTCTGCTTTGAACTGGGTGTTTCGGCTGATCCAGGTAGGAATGATCGGGGCGCCGCTTTTCTTCAGCTTGTACGACAGGTGGGGAAGCTCCTGCGGCGCCGCATGCCGGTAGGCGCCCAGCGGCTCGTCGATCGCATCGCGGATATCGCTTTCACTAAACGTTCCCTGTTCGCGGAAGTATTGCAGCCAGCGGTTTCGCTCGGCGATGATGCGGTCATTGTCCCGCCCCATCACCAGCGAATTGGGCCGGTTGGGAATTACCGACAGGGCTGTTACTTCGGCAAGCGATAAATGCCAGGGATTTTTCTGGAAATAAAGCACTGCGGCCGATTTTACGCCTTCGATATTACCACCATACGGCACGTGGTTGAGGTACATCTGTAATATTTCGTCTTTCGAATAACGCAGCTCCAACTGGAAGGCGCGAAATATTTCGAGCAGTTTCCGCGCATAGGTTCTGCGGCCCGGCGCCAGCGAACGCGCCACCTGCATGGTAATGGTGCTGGCGCCCGAGGTACGGCGGCCGGAGAATATATTCCTGGTGAAAGCACGTGCCATGGCCAGCGGGTTGATACCGGGGTGCCGGTAAAACCATCTGTCCTCTTTCTGTATAATGGCCCGCTGCAATAAAGGCGAAATCTCTCCCAGTTCCGTTCTCATGCGCCATTTGTCATCGGTGCTGAGGTAAGCATGGATCACCGTCCCTTCGGCATCGGTGATCACGGTCGACCAGCCCTTCTCCCCGGGAAGCGGCACCAGCCACAGCGACGCCAAAAATAAAAGCGCGCACACCGCCGTCCAGCCGAACAATCGCCACCAGCCACGACGGCGGGGAACCCATTTTCTCTTCGTCGTCTTTAACAAAGGATTGGGGGAGGGTTTATTTTGAGATCGTTCAGCCATACGATAAATTTGGGATATAACCTTCCTCACATGATTTCCAAACCGATGCGTGCGTTACTGGCCGCCCTGGCAGTATTTTGTTTTGCGTGTAATTCCCCGAAAGTAACACTCGAATTTACAAATGCAGAGAAGGAAGTGCAACCCCTGCAGAACCTGGTGTTCCGTTTTAACCATCCCTTAGTAAAAGACTCTCTGCTGAACCGGTGGGACTCTACGCAATACATCCGCTTCGAGCCGGCCATACCCGGTCGTTTTCGCTGGGAAAGCCCCGAACAACTGGTATTCTCCCCCGCGCAGCCGCTGCGGCCTGCCACTACGTATAAGATGTCGTTCAGCAAACAGCTCCTGATCAACAGCGAATACAGCGGGTTCGAAAAGCTGACCGACCGCAGTTTCTCCACGCCCCTGCTCACGCTCGAGAACAGCCGGGCCGTTTGGACGCTCACCGACGAAAGCAGCCGCAAAGCCGTGCCGCGCATCGATCTGCAATTCAATTATCCCGTTGATCCGGCGGCGCTGAAAGACAAGCTGTCCGTTACCAGCGAAGGCAGCCCGGTGGGTTTTCAGCTCGTATCGGCGTCGGCCAGCGACAATATAGAACTGCGCTTACCCACGCTGGCGCCGGCCGACAAAGACGTACCGCTTTCCATCACCGTGAGCAAAGGCATCGTTCCGAAAGACGGCGCGAATCCTGCCATCGCCGATGCGAAGGCGGATGTTCTCCTGCCATCCCCCTTTGTGCTGGTGATCACCGACCTGGAAACCGATCACGACGGCGCCAACGGTAAAGTATATGTGAAAACCAGCCAGCCGGTGGAGGCATCGTCGCTCGTGGGTAATATCAGCTTCAAACCCACCCTCAAATTCAAGGCCGAAGCAAACGATGAAGGGTTTGTGATCAGCTCCGATGCCTTTTCGCAGGAGAAGAGCTATGAAATCGTACTGGGCAAGGGGCTTCGCGGGCGTATCGGCGGACAACTGCGTGAAACCTACACCAATAATGTCGCCTTCGGCCAGCTCGAGCCAGCCGTCAGCTTTGCAGGAAGCCGTGGCGCCTACCTCTCGGCGCTGGGCGCGAAAAACATTGCCCTGAAGGTTACCAATATCGATAAGCTGGAGGTGGTGATCAGCAAGGTGTATGAAAGCAATCTACTGGCGGCACACCGTTACGGCTATTATCCGAATACCCGCAACGAAGACGACGATGAAGGGTATTACGATGAATATTCAGGCGGCGATGCCAGCCTGGGCGATATCATCTTCCGGCAGGAAATAGATACCCGCAGCCTGCCCCAGGCCAACGGCAGTCGTCTTTATAACTTCAATTTCACCGACAAACTACCCGATAACAAAGGCAGCTACCATATCCAGGTGCGCAGTAAAAAAGACTATTGGGTGTCTGACAGCCGTTTTGTATCGTTGTCTGACATCGGGCTGATCGCGAAAGAAGGCAAAGACAAGATCATTGTGTTTGCCAACTCGCTGCAATCGGCGTTGCCACTGGCGGGCGTGAACGTAATAGCCTATGGCGCCAATAACCAGGTGCTGGGCATGGGCAGCACCGATGTCGACGGTGTTGCCGGTATTGATTACACCCGCAAGGAATTTGCAGGCTTTAGACCGGCGATGGTCATTGCGAAATCGGCCGGTGACTTCAATTACATCCTGTTCAACAACACCGCGGTGAATACTTCCCGCTTCGATGTTGGTGGAAAAAGGCTCAACAGCACCGGCCTCGACGCCTTCCTGTATGCCGAGCGCGATATATACCGGCCGGGAGAGCAGGTGCATTTTGCATTGATCACGCGCGACTACCAGTGGAAAGCGCCCGGCGAAATTCCTGTCAAGTTCAAGTTCCTGCTGCCCACCGGCAAAGAGCTGAAAAGCTTCCGCAAAAACCTCGATGCCAGCGGCGCCACCGAAGGCAGCATCGATATACCCGTAGCGGCACTAACGGGCAGCTATACCCTCGAAGCGTATTCGGGCAACGATGTGCTGATCAGCAGCATGCCGTTCATGATCGAAGAATTTGTACCCGACCGCATCAAAGTAAGTGCAGTGCTTGACAAAGAGGAGCTGGCCGCAGCGCAAACCACCAGCCTCTCGATCGCCGCCACCAATTTCTTCGGCCCTCCCGCCGCCAACCGGAAATTTGAAACGGAGATACAGGTGGTGCAAAGCCAGTTCTGGAGCAATAAATACCCGCAATACAGCTTTGCACTTACCAACCAGACCAGCTTTTTCGATAAGAAGCTGGTGGAAGGCAGTACCGATGAAAACGGCAAGGCGCAGGTGCGCTATACGGTGCCCGATATCTACAAGAACATTGGGCAACTGATCGCCAAATTCTATACCACGGTTTTTGACGAAACCGGCCGCCCGGTAAGCCGCGGCGCCAAAGCAACCATCTTTACGCAAGACAAATTCTTCGGCATCGGCAGCAACGGGTATGGCTATTTTCCGCTGAACCAAAAGATCGAATTCCCCCTGATCGCGCTCGACAAAACAGGCAAGCTCTTACCCGGAGCCATCGCCGACGTGAAAGTGATCAAGGAAGAATACCACACAGTGCTGAATAAAAACGGCCGTTATTTCAGGTACGATTCGCAGCGCGAAGAAAAAGAGGTGGCCACCGGGCAGGTTACCGTGGGCGGTGAAAAAACCATGTATGCTTTCGTGCCCCGCTCACCGGGCAACTACCAATTGCGGGTATCCATCCCCGGTAGTAACAGCTATGTGAGCCGCAGCTTCTACAGCTATGGCTACTGGGGAGGCGACAACAACAGCTTTGAAGTGAACACCGAAGGCGAGATAGATATTGCAACCGATAAGGAAAAGTACAGCGCGGGCGAAAAGGTAAAGCTGCTGTTCAAGGCGCCCTTCAGTGGCCGCATGCTGGTAACGCTCGAGCAGGACAAGGTGCTGCAGCACCAATATCTCAACGTAGAGAAACGTACCGCCACGCTGGAGCTACCGCTTACCGCCGATCACCTGCCCAACGTATATATAACCGCCACCCTGTTCAAGCCGCATGGCATTTCGGATATCCCGCTGACAGTGGCGCATGGCTTCAAAAGCATCACGGTGCAGGACAGCGGCCGGAAGATCAGTCCCGAGATCATTGCCGTGGCCGAAAGCCGCTCCAAAACCAAACAAACCATCCGGGTAAAAGCGCCCGCAGGGAGCCGCGTTACCCTGGCGGCGGTCGATAACGGGGTATTGCAGGTGTCGGGATTCGACACCCCCGATCCTTATGGATTTTTCTATGCACAAAGAGCCCTTGGCGTAAATGCGTTCGATATGTATCCGCTGTTGTTTCCTGAACTAAGCGCCAAACGCAGCAGCACCGGTGGTGACGGCGAGTTGAAAATGGACCAGCGGGTGAACCCCATGCCCAATAAGCGCATCAAAATTCTAAGCTACTGGAGCGGCATAGCTACTGCCAGCGGCGGCGAGGCCAGCTTTACGGTAAATATCCCCGCCTTCAGCGGAGAAGTACGTCTCATGGCGGTGGCCTGGAAAGGCAACCGCTTTGGCGCCGCAGAAAAAAACATGCGTATTGCAGACCCGCTGGTGCTGAGCACGGCGCTGCCGCGGTTTTTGAGTCCGCGCGACACCATCAGCGTGCCGGTTACCATCAGCAATACCACCAGCGCAGCCACCACGGCCAAAGCGGTCATC
>JAKPBL010000449.1 GCA_029778965.1 Bacteroidota bacterium | reverse complement strand
TCAGCGACGTAGCCGAACTGGTGAACGAGAACGACGACTATGCCAGCCAGATCATCGGCAGCATGAGCACCCACCGGGCAGCCAGCGTTTTCAAGATACTGGACCTCTCCGACCAGAAAAAGATCATCCAGGAGCTGCCCCCGCTCAAAACCGCCGAGTTGCTCAATGAATTGCCGGCCGACGACCGGACGGCTTTCCTGGAAGAGCTGCCCAGCGAAGTGGTCAAAGAGCTGATCAAGACCCTCGACCCTGAAGAACGCCGCATCACCCTCGCGCTGCTCGGCTATCCCGAAGGCAGCGTGGGCAGGCTGATGACACCCGACTACATTGCCGTTAACGCCGACTGGACCATGACACGGGTATTACAGCACATCCGCGACAACGGAAAAGACAGCGAAACCATCGACGTGATTTATGTGGTGAACAATAAAGGCGAGTTCATCGACGACATGCGTATCCGCGAAGTGATCCTTGCCGACCCCGACAAAAAAGTAAGCGACCTTATTGATTACCGTTATATCGCGCTGAAGGTAACCGACGACCAGGAGTCGGCCAACCAGGTGTTCAAAATGAACAACCGCATGGCGCTTCCGGTGCTCGGCGATCACAATATTTTGCTGGGCATCGTCACCATCGATGACGTGCTCTGGGTAACCAACGAAGAGTTCAGTGAAGACATCCAGCGGATCGGCGGTACCGAGGCGCTCGATGAGCCGTACCTGGAAATGCCGATTTTCAAATTGTTCAAAAAGCGCATCGTCTGGATGGTGGTGCTTTTTCTCGGTGAGATGCTAACGGCAACGGCTATGGGCTACTTCGAAGACGAGATTGCGCGGGCGGTAGTACTGGCGCTGTTCGTGCCGCTGATCATCTCCAGCGGCGGCAACAGCGGCAGCCAGGCTTCGACGCTGATTATCCAGGCCATGGCACTGGGCGAGATCGGCATCGGCGACTGGTGGCGGGTGCTGCGCCGCGAAATCATTTCGGGCTTATTGCTGGGTTCGGTACTGGGACTCATCGGTTTTTTACGGGTCGTTATATGGTCGCAGGCTTTCCCCACGGTTTATGGTCCGCATTATGTGCAGATAGCCATCACCGTTGGGTGTTCGCTCGTCGGCGTGGTATTGTGGGGAACGCTCAGCGGTTCCATGCTGCCGATCATACTAAAAAGAGCGGGGGCCGATCCCGCTGTTTCGTCGGCGCCTTTCGTCGCCACCCTGGTAGACGTGACAGGCCTTATCATTTATTTTTCTGTAGCCTATATTTTCCTGGAAGGAATATTATTGTGATATGAAACATACCTACACCCTGCTATTGTTGCTGATCGCCGGTACGCTGACGGCGCAAACTCCCCGCCTCACGGTCGACTACATCATGCGTGATCCGAAATGGATCGGCACTTCTCCCGGCAACCCTTTCTGGGGCATCGACAACAGGCTGTATTTTAACTGGAACCCTGAACAGGCTGCTTCCGACTCGCTTTATTTCATCAATGCGGCCGGCAAACCGCAGAAAGCCGGCCCCGCCGAAAGAAAAGCTGCGGTCGATTATTCCGACCTCCGCTTCAACAACAGCCGCAATGCGTATGTATATGTGTTGGAAGGCGATATCTGGTACCGCGACCTGAAAAAGAATGCGCCGGTGCGCATCATCGAAACCACCGACCGGGAATCGCAGCCCGGCTTCGCTTTCGGCGACAGCAGGGTGGTTTTCGTTCGCCAGCAAAACATCTATGCCTGGGATATCGCTACCGGAGCCCTCAGCCAGCTCACCAATATCCAGCGCGGCACCGCGCCGTCAACGGCTAAAAAAGACAATGAGCAGGAAAAGTGGCTGAAAGACGACCAGCTGGCGCTGTTCGATATACTGCGCGAACGGAAACAGAAAAAGGCGCTGGCCGATTCAATGGAGAAAAAAGAAAACCCGCCCGCCCTGCGCACCATTTATACCGACGATAAAAACGCCGGCGGGTTCGGCGTCAGCAGCAATGGCCGCTTTATCAGTTATCGCCTGTCAAAACCCGCCGCCATCGCAAAATCCACCATCGTACCCGCCTATGTAACCGAATCGGGCTTTACGGAAAACATTCCCGGCCGCACCAAGGTCGGCGCACCCCTGGGCACGCAGGAGCTATTCTTATACGACCGTGTTAAAGACACGGTGTACAGCATTCATACAGATGTGCTGCCGGGCATTCGTGATCTGCCCGATTATGTCACCGACTATCCCGTGAAGTTCGCCGACGCCATTAAAAAGCCAGCGGTTCGCAAAGTGAATATCAGCGGCGTGGCCTGGGCGCCCCATGCTTCCTTCGCCGTGGTGGATATTCGTTCGACCGATAACAAAGACCGCTGGCTGATGCTGCTCGATTCAACGGGCAACCTGTCGCCGGTTGACCGGCAGCACGACAATGCCTGGATCGGCGGCCCCGGCACCGGCTGGTTCGACGGTGGCAACCTGGGCTGGATCAGCGATCGCCTTTTCTGGTTCCAGTCGGAAAAAACCGGTTACTCACACCTATACATAACCGACATTGCCGGCAAGGAAACAAAGGCGCTCACCAGCGGAAATTTCGAGGTCCAGTCCGTGCAGTTGTCGGCCGATAAAAAATTCTTCTACCTTACCAGCAACAAGCCGCACCCCGGTGAAAAGCATTTTTACCGGTTAGCGGTTACCGGCGGAAATATGGAACAGCTCACCAGCATGACAGGCGCCAACCAGGCAGTGCTTTCGCCCGATGAAAAAAAGCTGGCCGTTCTTTATTCGTACAGCAACAAGCCCTGGGAACTGTACCTGCAAGACAACAAGGCGGCTGCCAAAGCCATTCAACTGACCGACAA
>JAKPBL010000447.1 GCA_029778965.1 Bacteroidota bacterium | reverse complement strand
TGTACACGATTTTGCCATCGCGCATATCGGCCACCCGCAGCACGGCATTCTTATCGGAGAAAGCCACCCATTTGGCATCGGGCGAAACCGTAAAGCCGGTGATCAGGGTTTTGGTATTATGGGTCACCTGCCGGCCGCTGTCGCTGCCATCGGCCGACATCTTCCAGATCTCGAATTCACCGCTCTTATCGCTCAGCACGGCAATATTCTTATCGTCGATGAAATGCAACTCGCGGTGACGAATACCATTTTGTTGACGCGGTTCGATCCACCGGTCGCTTTTCGCGGGCGATACAAACACACGCCCCCGGCTGATCAACGCCGCGTAATTGCCGTTGGGCGACAGGTCGGCATAAGTGATGCTGCCCGACGGATTCTTGATCCAACGCGGTTTACGCTGGTCGAAATCGGAACGCAACGTGATGGGCAATAGCTTTTCCTGGTTGGCAGCGATATCATACAGCCAGATATCAGCGCCTTTCTGGTACACCACGCGGCCGTTTTGCAAATTGGGCGACTGCAGGTCCCATCCTTTGGAGAAGGTCTGCTGTTTAAGGTCTTTGCCCGCCGTGTTCATGCTCCACAGGTTCATGGTACCGTCGCGGTCACTCAAAAAATACACGCGGCCATTGAAAAACATCGGGCTGGTGCTGGTGCCCTTATAGTCGGCCGTAAGGTTCACTGCTTCGTTCTTTCCGTCGAATTTCCAGACCTGCTCAATAAGGCCGCCTTCATAGCGTTTTGTCTTACTGCCCTGGTTGGGAAAACGGGTGAAATACAAATTCCCGTCTCCATCATACACCCCGTAAGAGGCCTGCCACAAAGGAAGCGGGCTTCGCTGCAGGCTTGCCGGATCAACGGTAAACAATTGAGGGGTTTGTGTTTGGGTATAAAGATTACTTCTGAAAAGAATCTTTCCATTCGGCAGGTATCCCGAAGGGAAGATGGCGCTGCCGTCGTAGGTGATTCTTTTGGGAACGCCGCCGGCTGCCGGCATGGTATATAACTCCGACGGGCCTTCATACTGGCCGATAAAAACAAGCTGCTGCCCGTCGGGTGAAAACCTGGCCGCCGATTCCATTCCCGCATGGGTGGTAAGACGGGCACTGTTGCCAGTGGACAGATCATATGTCCACAGGTCGCCTTCGGCCGTAAATACGATTGAATTTCCATGAATCGCAGGATAGCGGTAATATCCTTTTTGCTGGCCATTCGCTGCAACGCAGAACAGGAGGGCCAATGCCGACAGCAGCCGGATTTGCATAACGGAGTCTTTTGGGTTTATTTGTATATCAGCACTTCTATTTTTCCGTCGGCATGCACTACGCCGCGGTACATGCCTTCCGTATTAAACGGCATGGCATACCGGCCGTTCCGGTCCACCGCAATGAGCCCGCCATCGCCGCCCAGGGCCGGCACCTGCTTCATCACCAGTTCATTGGCGGCGTCCGCCAGCGAGAACTTCCCGTACTGCATCATGTCGCTGATGGTTTTGGCAACCACCAGCCGTATAAAGTATTCACCCCAGCCGGTGCAACTGATGGCGCAGGTCTTGTTATTGGCGTAGGTACCTGCGCCGATAATGGGCGCGTCGCCGATGCGGCCATATTTCTTATTGGTCATTCCACCGGTGCTGGTGCCGGCGGCCAGGTTGCCCGACTTATCAAGCGCAACGGCGCCTACGGTGCCAAATTTCGAGTCTTTGTTCTCAAACAGAAAGGCCTGCGTGGTTTTTTTGCCGCCATGATCCAGTTCCGTTTTCATTGAATCCTCCTGCCTCACCCGCTGCAACCCCTTCCAGCGCTCTTCGGTATAGAAATAGGAAGGATCAACGATCTGCAGCCCCTGATCGGCTGCGAATTTCTCGGCGCCTTTACCCGCCATCATCACATGGTTGCTCTTTTCCATCACCGCCCGGGCGGCCAGTATAGGGTTACGGATGACTGTTACGCCGGCCACCGACCCCGCCTGAAGGCCGGAACCGTCCATCACCGCCGCATCCATCTCATTTTTACCCTCGCTGGTAAAAACAGCCCCTTTACCGGCATTGAACAGCGGATTGTCTTCCATCACCAGGATGGCCGCGGTAACGGCATCGATGGCTTTTCCGCCCGACTGCAAAACGGCATAGCCCTGCTGAAGGGCCAATGTTAAAGCGTCGCGGTAAGCTTTCTCCTTTTCGGGGCTCATCTGGCTTTTAAGAATGGTGCCAGCGCCGCCGTGGATCACCAGCACGTAGTTTTCCGCGGGCTTTCCAGCACGATTTTGGCTAAATCCACTGTTAAAAAGCAAGATTCCCAATAAACTGTATATCAGTCGCATATACTAATTTCGTTGAATTGACCGGTAATCCCTGTCACCAAAGTAGCGAATCCTGAAAAAACTACTCTCCATAATCGGTTATATCCTGCTGTCGCTGCTGCTCCTGGTAGTGCTGGTTTATTTCCTGCTGCAAACCACGCCTGTACAGAACTACATCGCCCGGCAGGCGGCCAGCCGCTTGTCCAGGGCACTGAAAACCGAGGTAAAGGTATCACATATCGACCTTGCTTTTTTCAACACGCTGGAGCTGAAAGGCACCCTGGTGCGCGACCTGCAGAAAGATACCCTGCTCTATGCCGGCAGCCTGAAGGTAAATATAACCGATTGGTTTTTCTTCAAAGACAAGGCCGAACTGAAATACGTAGGGCTGGAAAATACCCTTGTTCACCTGCACCGGCGCGACTCGGTATGGAACTACCAGTTCCTGGTCGATTATTTTTCGGGGCCCTCTGGGGGCGCATCGAACAACCCGATCGAACTGTCGGTCAGCAAGGTCGATTTCAAGAATATCCGGGTTTTGCAGGAAGACGAATGGCGGGGTGAGAACATGGGGCTTACGCTCTCGTCGCTGATGCTCGAAACCGAAACATTCGACCTGCATAAGAAAGACATCAATATTACCAGCCTGGTATTGTACCAGCCGGTCTTTTCCATTTACAATTATACCGGTTATCGGCCACCGCGAACCTTTACCGGCAACGACAGCATTCCCCCGAACGACCCCGAACACTTGCGCTGGAATGCAGGCAGGTGGAACCTGCGCATCAATAACCTGGTGATCAACAACGGCGCTTTCAAAAACGACGTGAAGACCGACCGGAAACCGTATTATTATTTTGACGGCGCGCATTTCATGTGGGGGAAGATCAACGCACGCTTCAGCGACGTGGCGCTGCTGAACGATACCATCAGCGCGGCGGTAGACCTTGCCACCCAGGAAAGATCGGGCTTCCAGGTTAAAAAGCTGAAGGCCAATATGCGCTTCCATCCCGAGGCCATGGAATTCAACCAGCTCGACATCCGCACCAACCGCAGCCACCTGCGGAATGCTTTCGCCATGCGCTACAGGACCTTCGACGACATGAGCGATTTTATTGAGAAAGTAGTGCTCGACGGGCAGTTCACCGATGCGGTTATACATAGCAGTGATATCGCCTATTTTGCGCCCGAACTGGCCAACTGGGACAAAGAGATCAGCATTTCGGGCAAGGCCAAAGGAACCGTGAGCGACCTGAAAGGCGACCACCTGCGGGTAAACGCCGGCAAGAACACGTTCCTGAACGGCGACTTCAGGATCGCGGGCCTGCCGGACATCGAAACGACCTATATCGATTTTACGGCCAATGATTTTCGCACCACCTATGCCGATGCAGCCCGCTTCCTGCCCGGCATTACCGATATCACCGAACTGAACCTGCCCAGCCTCGAATACCTCAAGTTCAAAGGCAGCTTCACCGGTTTCATTCGCGACTTTGTTACCTATGGCACGCTGGAAACGGCGCTGGGTACCCTGGCCACCGACGTGAACATGAAGATCCCCGAAAAAGGTATCCCGTCGTACAAAGGCCGGCTCAGCACCGAAAACTTCGAACTCGGTACGCTGGTCAAAAGCGGCCAGTTAGGGTATGTGGCTTTTGAGGGAGATGTTACCGGGAAAGGATTCACCATGAACAACAACCTCGACGCCACCCTGAAAGGCAGCGTGCCGTTCATCGACTACAACAACTACCGGTACAAAGACATTGTGGTGGATGGAAAACTGGCGAAAAAGAAGTTCAACGGCAACCTGGTCATCAACGACGAGCACCTCGAAGCAACCCTCCGGGGACTGGTGGACCTTTCGGGCAAAGTGCCACGCTTCGATTTCGATGCGCTGGTGAATGTGGCCAACCTGCGGCCGCTCCATTTCACCGGCGAAGAAGTGGACCTGAACGGCAATTTCAACGTGAACTTTTCGGGTAATACGATCGACAACTTCATCGGCGTAGCCCGTATCTCAGAAGCATCGGTATTCAAGAACGGGCAGAAAATATCGTTCGATTCACTGTACGTCGAATCGTCGGTGCAGGGAAAAGGCAATAAGACCATCAACATCCAAAGCAATGAGCTCGACGCCGTACTGGCCGGTGAATTCAATATAAGCTCCCTGCCCGACGCCTTTCAGACTTTCCTGAACCGCTATTACCCCAGCTATATCGCCGCATCGAAGAAAAAGGTCGATAACAATTTCAGCTTCTCGATCGTTACCCGTAAGGTCGATGATTACCTCGACCTGCTCGACAAACGCTTCAAAGGCTTCAACTACACCACCCTCAATGGCCGTATCAATACACGCGAAAACGTCTTCGAGCTCGATGCTGAGGTGCCGCAGTTCAGCTATAAGAACCTTGCTTTCACCGACCTGAAGTTCCAGGGGCGAGGCACGTACGATTCACTGGCGGTCACTTCAACGGTGGGCGATATCTTCGTGAACGACAGCCTGCATTTTCCCGGCACCGAGCTGTCGGTAACGGCCGCCAACGACCTGTCGAAGGTCAACATCCGCACCAGCGCCAACCAAACCCTCAACAGCGCCGACATATCGGGCAGTGTGCAAACGCTCAGAGACGGCGTGCGCATTCTTTTCGAGCCTTCGCATTTCGATATTAACAATAAGCAATGGACCATTGAAAAAGGCGGCGAGCTCATTCTCAGCCGCGAGCTGGTAACAAGCGATGGTGTGCGTATATTCAGCGGCGACCAGGAAGTATTGCTCACTTCTGCACCCTCTTCGATCGGAAAAGGAAACGACCTGCGCATCGACCTGAAAAAAATAAATATCGGCGATTTTACCCCCTTCTTTGTAAAAAGCAACCGGTTTGAAGGGCTGCTGACCGGGTCGGTAGAAGTGATCGATCCCTTCGGTAACCTGCAGGTCGATGCTACTGCAAGCGCCGAGCAGTTCAGGGTCGACAACGATTCGATCGGAGCCGTTTCGTTAAGCAGCAGCTATAACCATAAAACCGGTAAAGTACAACTCGGGGCCAATGCCCAAAATCCCGACTATAAATTCGACATCTCCGGCCTGGTCAACACCAAAGACAGCCTGTCGGATGCCATCGATATCACCACCACCCTGAAAGACACGAAAGTTGACCTGCTGCAGCAATACCTGGGCAGCATTTTCAGCAAGGTGGAAGGCAGGGCCACCGGCCAGTTGCGCATTGTGGGTGCGCCCAATACGCTCAAATACCTGGGTGATGTAACGTTGCAGGACGGCGGGCTGCGGGTCGCCTATACGAAAGTGTATTATAAGATACCCACGGCCAAGGTCAAATTCAGCGACGGCCTCATCGATTTCGGCCAGTTGCAGATACGGGATACGCTCGGCAACAGCGGAAATATACTGGAAGGAAAGCTCTACCACAACAACTTTAAAGACATGGCGTTCGACTTCCACATACAGTCGAACCGCCTCCTGCTGCTCAATACCACGGCGGCCGACAATGATCTTTTCTACGGCAACGTCATCGGCCGCGCCGATATGACCTTTAACGGCCCTGAGTACGATATGGCCATGAATATCAGCGGTGAGCCGACCGACAGTTCAAAAGTGTATATCGCCACTAAAACAAGCCGCGAAAGCGCCGACGCCGATTTCATTGTATGGAAGCAATATGGTAAGGAGATGGAAGAGGCGGCGCCTTACGGGCAGGAATCCAACCTCACCGTTTCGCTCGATATCACTGCCAACAATAAAGCCACGGTGTATATGATCATCGACGAAATGACGGGCGATATCATCCAGGCGCGGGGCAACGGCAACCTGAAGATGAAGGTGGGCACCAACGAAAACTTCACCATGAACGGCCGTTATGAAATAGAAAGCGGCTATTACAATTTCAATTTCCAGGCGGGCCGGAAAACCTTT
>JAKPBL010000443.1 GCA_029778965.1 Bacteroidota bacterium | reverse complement strand
GTGAGCAATGTTTCACCGGGTATTAAAGTGAGCATGATATGGCTTACAGGCATGTATGCCCTGCATACCTCCGGAGAGTTGTGCTTATCTCCCATCGGCATGTCGCTGGTAAATAAATTGTCGCCGCTCAAGTTTTCTTCATTGCTTATGGCTATCTGGTTTACGGCAAATGCTTTTGGAAACAAGCTGGCAGGCGTATTGAGCTCGCTATACCCTGATGGCAGCAAAACCACCAGCTTTCTAGGATACCAGATGCATAACTTGTACGACTTCTTTATGTTTTTTGTTTTCCTTGCTGGTACAGCCGCGATATTGCTTTTTTTGCTGACAAAGAAGCTGCAGAAGATGATGGCGGAATAAAACCCTTCCCGGCCCTAAAAAGAGCAGGATGGCTGGAAAGCCAGCGGCATTACCGGGTTGGCTACTTCAAATAAGTATCGTCAATCGGCGGCGCAATCGAGCCTGAGCGCGTCGCCCGCTGCATTGAGCGATATCTTGTACGTGTAACGGCCGGGCTCCAGCAGGTGTTCGCCCACATAATCATAAGGCACCGCTGAATACCGTTTACCATTGATCTCCATACTGTATTCTGCATATCGGTAAGCCGACTGGTAAGGCTTGTACTCGCTGCTGGCGCCGGGAGGGATATCGGCGTATTTATGGCCGATGGCCGATGAACTCTCGCTGCCGAAGATCGACGATGGGTTGATGACCGCATTGTTGATGGTCCAGGCGGTATTGTTCATGATCCGGATCTCCACTACACCGGCCTCATTGCTTTTTTTGCAGCCGGTCAGCAAAAGAACGACCACCAACAGAGAAAAAACGCTTTTCATACCAAACTGACAACGGTTTACCAGCCGCCGTTGCGTTGATCTACGGAAGCAACATCCAGAAATTCCTTTATTAGGATTACAGGCCTTCCTCCATCCTCAGGTAAATTCTTTGCGGTCATTGCTCCTTGGCGGCCTTTGCGTGAAACAAAAAAACCGCACGTACAGCAAACCAGCTCCCACCATACCCCCCGGCCGGCGAGCACGGAAGCTCCTTCACCGGGCGATCAGTTGTTCTTAAACGGAACAATCATTTCAAAAGCGGGGATATCCACTTCGAAGAATTTCCGGTCGTCAATATTCTCCATCTGGTAGGTACCCGACATGCGACCCATTTCTGAACGCAGGTTACAGCCACTTACATACTGGTAACGGTCGGCCGGCTGCAATACCGGCTGGACGCCCACCACCCCTTCTCCTTCCACTTCGCGGTATTCGCCGTTGGAATCGACTATATGCCAGTGCCGGCGGTGCAGCTTAACCGAGAAATTATTATGATTGTCGATGGTAATGCGGTAAGCGAACATGAATTCGCCCGAAAGCGGGTTCGAATAATCGGGTTGATAATAGGTTTCCACGCTCACTTCAACCCCCTGCGTGGTTGTGCTATTCATTGAGTGGAATTTAATGAAAGATATGGAAAAAATGCGAGTCGGCACTTACCTTTGCCCGGCCCGCCGCGGGCGCCCAATTACCAAAAAAGTATTTATATGAAAATAGCTGTTGCAAAAGGGGATGGAATCGGCCCGGAAATCATGGATGCCGTTCTCTCGATCTTCAATGCCGCCAAAGTGCCC
>JAKPBL010000377.1 GCA_029778965.1 Bacteroidota bacterium | reverse complement strand
CTTTTCAGGCATCGATGGGTCCGGTGAAGATTTATAACGGCGGCATTGGAATTCATTCTTTTGAATCGGTTCCGCCGGCGTGGAAGGAAACTTATTTCGACAGCAGCAATGCGCTTTCCGCCTATACGATTTACAGGGATTACCTGGCCAAAAACAGGCGCTACCAGGGAGCGATGACGGGTGAATGGATCCAGGACGACTACAATATTCTACTCGCGATATATGCAGATCTTTCTAAACCAAAATGACTGCGTGCAGGCAGTACCTTCACATCACATAAGTGCATTTTATGAATAAAGACAATCCCGGCTTCACCACCATCGACGAATACCACGCCACACAGCCGGCCGATAAGCAGCGGCTGCTGGATCAACTGCGGTCGGCCATTCTACAGGCAGCGCCAAAAGCCACCGAAACCATCAGCTACAATATGCCTGCTTTTAAACAAAACAAAGTGCTGGTTTATTATGCTACCGGTAAAGAGCATATCGGCTTCTACCCTACACCGGGCCCGATAGCGCATTTTGCCGAAGAGCTGGCTGCTTATAAAACCTCCAAAGGGGCTATCCAGTTTCCGCTGGATAAACCGCTGCCGCTGGCGTTGATTAAAAAGATCGTCCGTTTCCGGGTAGAGAAAGACAGCCTGGCCGGAAAGCCTGCTAAAAAGAAAAGCTGAATAACCGTATAATCCTCAAATGGATTGTTGTATAATGGCGAAACCTGCACCGCAAATTTTGACGGGTTTCAATAGCAGCCATATCTCTATTTTTGCTTCATGACCATTCCCCAGCTCTATGAACTGTTCAAACAGTTCCGCTCCATTCAGACAGATACCCGGAAGCTTACGCCGGGCGACCTGTATTTTGCCCTGAAAGGAGAACACTTCAACGGCAATGCCTTTGCAGGCGACGCGCTGAATGCCGGCGCCGCCTATGCCATCATCGACAACCCCAGCTTTGCGCAGGGCGACAGAACCATTGTAGTAGCAGATGTATTATCGACCCTGCAGGCGCTTGCCTTGCACCATCGCCGGCAATTCAATATCCCTGTTATCGCCATTACCGGCAGCAATGGCAAAACAACCACCAAAGAGCTGGTGCATGCCGTTCTCTCCACTACCTATAAAACCTATACCACCGAAGGCAACCTGAACAACCACATCGGCATACCGCTCACCCTGCTGAAGATCGGCGACGACGCACAGATGGCCGTGGTGGAAATGGGCGCCAACCACCGGCACGAGATCGAGTCGTATTGCAGCTATACCGAGCCCACGCACGGATTGATCACCAATCTCGGCAAGGCCCACCTCGAAGGGTTTGGCGGTGTGGAAGGTGTACGGAAAGGAAAAGGTGAATTGTTCGATTACCTGCGGTCGGTAAAGGGCACCGGGTTTCTCTTCTACGACGATCCCTGGCTCCGCAGCATGAGCGAAGGCCTCGGCGCCGTAGTCGCCTATGGCACCGCAGGGGTTTCGCCCGAGGCCGCGTTGTCGGTTTGCGGCGAGCTGCGCAAAAGCGAACCCTTCCTGCAGGTCGGACTGTCAAAAGGATTGCCGGGCGATACCATCAACAGCCAGTTGGTAGGCGCTTACAACCTGCCGAATATCCTGGCAGCCGTAGCCGTAGGCAGGCAGTTCAACGTACCCGGCGACCGCATCGTGCAGGCCATTGAACAATACAAACCCGATAATAACCGGTCGCAGCTACTGGAAATCGACTCCAACCAGGTCATCCTCGATGCTTACAACGCCAACCCCAGCAGCATGCGCGCCGCCATTGAAAACTTCGCCATTTTGCCTGCCGCCAACAAGGTGCTGATACTGGGTGCGATGGCCGAACTGGGGCCGGACAGCCTGCACGAACACCAGGAGGTCGTGGCGCTGATAAAAGCGCACCGGTGGAACCAGGTAGTGCTCGTGGGCGGCGACTTCGCGAAGATCGATCACCCCTTTATCCAACTGGCCAGCAGTGAGGAGGCCGGCGACTGGCTTCAGTCGCAGCGCCTGCGACACGCACACCTGCTGATCAAAGGCTCCCGCAGCATGAAAATGGAGAAGGCGCTTGGCAACCGGGCAGGCCTGCCGGGGAAATAAACGTACCTTTGCAAAAATTTTCACTATGAGTGATGAACAAGCGTCTCGCTCTTACCTGGCATCGACCATGGGATGTTATTGCCCGCGTTGCCGTGAAGGCAGGTTATTCAAAAGCCAGCGTGCCTATAAGTTCGGTGAGATATTGAAAATGAACCAAGCCTGCCCGGTATGCGGGCAGCCCACTGAAATCGAGCCGGGTTTTTACTACGGCACTGCCTACGTCAGCTATGCATTGACCATTGCCCTCTCTACAGCCACTTTCGTTGCCTGGCTGGTATTGATCGGCATGTCGGTCAAAGAAGGCGATCACCGCATCTGGTACTGGCTGACCTTTAACGGAATCCTGCTGTTGGCCCTGCAACCGATCTTTATGCGTCTTGCACGCAGCATCTGGATCAGTTGGTTCGTGAAGTACGACCCCCACTGGAAAATACACCCCATCAGCCGCGAGAGCACCGAGCGGATCGTGAAAGAGCACATGAACAACTGGTAGCTTACTGCTTGCGCATCCAGGCAGCCATTTCTTTTACATCACCTTCGTTATGGCCCCATTTGGTTTCATACTCGATGGTGAGCGTACCGTTGAATCCATTCTTCCGCAGGAGGTTAAATACGGCCGGCATGGGTATCAGTCCCATACCCGGAATGGTATCTTCCGCATGCTCTTCCATACGCGGCACATCTTTGAAATGCACATTCCAAACGCGGTTGCCATAGAGCGCCAGGCAACTGTCCACTTTGAGGCCGCTGCGTACCCAATGGCCGATATCGGCGCAGGCGCCGATATTTTTATGCGTCTTAATGGCTGCCAGCACCTTTGACGGCTCCCAGTAGGCACTGGGCGCCGGGTGGTTGTGTATGGCGACCCGGATACCGTAGCGGGATGCCAACCGGTCGACCACGTCGAGGTCGCCCGGCTCGGGCTCGGCTGTCAGCAAGGGCACCCGCAGCTTCGAGAGCATCTTGAAAATGGCTTCCCATTCTGCCTGTCCTTTTGCGCCCGCCACGCCGTATGAGTCGATGGTAATGCCCAGTTTCCTGGCCAGCCCCGTTACATACAAAATGTCGTCGAGTGTCATATCGGAGCCCATGGCACCTTCGCGGCCGCCACCCAGTTTTTGCCCCGGAAAAGCCTGCACCCGGTCGATCCCGGCTGCATGCGCCTTTTCCATGGCGCTGGTAAAATCAGTATCGTGAAAGGTCCATAACTGAACGCCTACCTTGAATGGCTTCTGCGCCACACCGCCCAGCACACCCAGAAAAATACCCATGATAACAAGCAGTCCCTTCTTCATACAGCAGCTATTTTATTGTTGATTTTTGGTCGTTCAAATATACCGGTTAATAAGGTTCTCCATATACTCCTGTTTTCCGCTGGTCATGGCCGGCTCACCGCCGGTCGCCGCCAGGTTGCGCAGGTCTTCAAGTGTCAGCCGGCCCTCTTCAAACGCTTTTCCGTCGCCGCTGTCGAACGAGGCATAACGCGACCGGCGGATCTTTCGATAATCAGATGCAGTAAGAATATTATCGGCAATCACAAGGGCACGGGCAAAAGCGTCGATGCCGCCGATATGCGCATGGAACAGGTCTTCCCAATCGGTCGAGTTGCGCCGCACTTTCGCGTCGAAATTGATGCCGCCGCCTTTGAAGCCGCCCGCTTCAAGGATAATGAGCATGGCTTCGGTAAGCTCATTGAGGTTAACGGGAAACTGGTCGGTATCCCAGCCGTTCTGGTAGTCGCCGCGGTTGGCATCGATCGAGCCCAGCAGTCCCGCATCGGCAGCCACCTGCAGCTCGTGGGTGAATGTGTGGCCCGCCAGCGTGGCGTGGTTCACTTCAATATTGAGTGAAAAATCGTTGAGCAGGTTGTGCTGTCGCAAAAAACCAATCACCGTAGCACAATCATAGTCGTACTGGTGCTTGGTGGGTTCGCAAGGCTTGGGTTCGATAAAGAACTTACCGGTGAACCCATTTCTGCGGGCATAGTCGCGCGACAACCCCAGGAAACGCGCCAGGTGTTCCTGCTCGCGTTTCATATCGGTATTCAGCAGGCTCATATAACCTTCGCGGCCGCCCCAGAATACATAGTTCTCGCCGCCCAGGACGATGGTGGCGTCGATGGCTGCCTTCACCTGTGCGGCACCGTGCGCCAGCACAGCGAAGTCGGGATTGGTGGCCGCACCGTTCATGTATTTGCGGGCGCCGAAAAGATTGGCCGTACCCCACAGCAGTTTGATGCCGGTGGCCTCCTGGTGCTGCTTTGCATGGCCGCAAAGCACCTGCAGGCGGCGTTCGTTTTCGGCCACATCACTGCCGTAGTCGACCACATCCACATCGTGAAAACAATAATAAGGCAACCCAAGCTTCGACATAAACTCAAAAGCCGCATCCATTTTCTGCCGCGCGCTGTCGACCGGGTCTTTGGTTTCCAGCCACGGGAAAAGATGGGTCGGCTCGCCGAAAGGGTCGGCGCCGCTTCCGCAGAAGGAATGCCAGTACGCCACTGCAAACCGCAGGTGGTCTTTCATCGGCTTTCCGGCTATTATTTTGTTCTCATTATACCAGCGAAAGGCCAGCGGGTTATCAGACCCTGCGCCTTCATACCTGATCTTGTTTATTCCTGAAAAAATGGTTTTTGTTGCCATAACGATTATGTTTAAACGCTTTTAATTGTTTGCCTGCAGAAGCCGCAGCCAGCGCTGGTAGGCTTCTTCCAATTGCGGCGCCTTTGTGGGCACGCAGGTGCGTATCTCCTCCTGCAAAGCAAAGGCCTGTTCAGGCCGGTCGTAAAAGCCGCAGCCTATCCCTGCGCCCAGAGCGGCGCCTACGCTGCCGTCGGTCTGGTAGAGCGATACAGGCACACCGGTGGCGCCTACGAAAGATTGCAGAAATACCTCGCTCTGGAAGAGATTGGCACTAGCCGCTTTGATCTGCGTGGGCTGCAGCCCGTTGCTGCGCATGATATCGAGCCCATAGCGGAACGAAAACGCGATGCCTTCCTGCAGCGCCCGGAACAGGTCGGCCTGGTTGTGCTGGTTGAGATCGATCCCCCCGAAAACAACGCCGGTCTGTTTGTTTCCAAGCATTCTCTCGACACCATTGCCGAAAGGCAATACCGATACCCCGTTGCTGCCGGCGGGCGACCGGGCCGCGAGCGCATTCAGTTCGGCATAAGAGAGCCCGGGCGCCCATTGACGCCGCGCCCATCCGTACAATATGCCCGTACCGTTTATGCAAAGCAAGGTGCCGATGCGGGGATCTTCAGCCCGGTGATTGACATGCGCAAAGCTGTTCACGCGCGACAGCGGATCAGATCCGAGCCGGTCGCTCACTGCATATATAACGCCCGAAGTGCCGGCGGTGGCGGCCACCTCTCCCGGCGCCATCACGCCGAGCGACAAAGCATTGTTGGGCTGGTCGCCCGCCTTATAACTCACAGGGATACCCGCTTTGCATTTCAGCAGTCCCGCAACGGCGGCGGTCAGTTCGCCGTGGCGGGAGAATACCGGCTGCACGGGAGGAAGCAGGGCGGGATCGAACCCGAAATATTGCAGCAGGCCCGCGGCCGGCGAAGACCTGGTAAAATCCCACAAAACAGCTTCCGACAACGACGAAGGGCTGGAAGTAACGGCGCCGGTTAACCGAAAAGCGATATAGTCGCCCGGCAGCAGCATCCTGGCCGTCTGCCGGTAAACAGCGGGCTCATTTTCTTTGACCCAGGCCAGCTTGGCTGCGGTAAAATTGCCCGGCGTATTGAGGTAATGCGATAAACAGTATTCGACACCCAATGCCTGTGTGGCTTTGTCGCCGTATGGCACCGCCCGGCTGTCGCACCAGATGATGGAAGGACGCAGCACCGCACCGTTTTTATCTATCAGCACCAGCCCGTGCATCTGGTAAGCGATGCCGATGGCGCCGATGGCCGAAGGATCGAAGCGGTTGGTTTGCAGCAATTGACGATAGGCCTGCAGGAAGCGATCCCACCAGTCGTCGGGCTCCTGTTCGGCCCAGCCCGCCTGCGGCCGGGCAATGGGCGCTTCGGTAGCAGGATAGGTCGACGAAGCCAGCGCCCGTTGCGTTTGCCCATCGACCACAGATACTTTCACCGACGACGTACCTACATCAATACCCAGTAATAACATATACCCTGTTAAGGGATGAAGATATCTGAAAAATTTTACTTAATATAGTTACCGGGCGGGAAGCTTATAGAAGCGGCCTGGCGCCAAAAGCAAAAGAGGCAAACTCTCGCCCGCCTCTTTTACAAAATAACCAAACCTACTCGACTGATATGTTCGTCGGGTTAACTCAAATATCAGGCGGTGCGACGGGATGCACAAGCAAAATGAATTTCTTAACCAGCGATTAACCAACCGAACAGCAATTTTACCCGATCATTGACCCATGCGATCTTCCACTACCCGCCTGCTGATTGTATTGCTCGCCGTTACCATGGCGGCCATCATCGGTATCCAGGTGCACTGGATGCAACGCAACTACGCCTATGAAAAAAACGAGTTCAATACTTCGGTGGTCAAAAGCATCCGGGGTTTATACGAAGATCTCGACCTGATGCCTTATTCGCTCAGTCATCATGCCAGCCATATCCGGCGCTTCGACCAGAACAGCTTCCTGTTCCGTATAGATACGATACCGGCCAAAGACACCCTGCTGCATTACCTGGAGTCGGAGTTCAACGATTTCCACGTGGTAACCGATTGTATGGTCCGCGTATTCAACGCCGAGGGGCAGCTTCAGTACGATGCCTACCTGAACGCCTCTACCGCCGGCACCCGGCCGGCGCCGGCGGCGGAAGAGTCGCTCCCGGTGCAGGATTTTTCTTTTGTATTGCTTCATTTCCCCCGCCGCAGCCAGTATATCATCACCCAGATGAATGCCTGGATATTCACAAGCGTTTTCCTGCTGTCGTTACTGATAGGCCTGGCACTGTCGGTCTACTACCTGTTCAGGCAGAAGTTCCTGAACGAAGTGCAGAAAGACTTTATCAATAACGTAACGCATGAATTCAGCACCCCGCTGACGGTAATTGATCTTTCGACCGAGGCGCTGGGAAAACCCGCAGTGGTATCGCAGCCCGAAAAAATAGCCAAATATGCCACCGCCATCCGCCGGCAAACCGATTACCTGAAAACGCATATCCAGAACCTGGTCAAAACCGTGGTATCCGATAACTACAATTTCAGCGTACAGAAAAACAGCGTGGTTCCCAATGAGCTGATCAGGCAGGTGGTGCAGCAACTGGAGCCGCTGTTACAGGAAAAAAAGGGCGTATTTGAGCTATCGCTCGAAGACGAGGAAACCAGCATTTATGCCGACCCCGATAACCTGTACCTGGCCCTTTTCAACATCGTGAACAACGCCATTAAATATGCGGCCCAGCCACGCGTGCAGATCGTTACACAGGCGAATGACCGGCAATACAGCATCAGCATCAGGGACAATGGCATGGGCATTGAGCACGACGACCTGAAAAATATATTCCGGAAATTCTACCGTGCCCAGAAAGGGAACCTGCATAATACCCGGGGGCTGGGGCTGGGGCTCTACTTTACCAAAAAAATTATAGACTTGCACCACGGAACCATTACCGTGAACAGCGTGCCCGGCATCGGCACCGATTTCACCATCGGGCTTCCTCAAAACGGCTAGCGACATGACAAGCAAAGGGAATATTTTACTGGCTGAAGACGATCAGTATCTCTGCGAGCTGATGAAAGAAGCGCTCGAAGACGAAGGCTATATGGTAGAAGCCTGCACCAACGGCCAACAGGCCATTGACCGTTTCGACAAAAACAAGTTCGATATCTGCCT
>JAKPBL010000358.1 GCA_029778965.1 Bacteroidota bacterium | reverse complement strand
GGTACATTTCGACCTGAAAGGCACCCTCTACTATGAACACGACGAACAGCCCTCGATCGAAATCCGTGCACAACGGAATATCCTGGCGGTAATAGATACTTATGTCAGCAACCAGGAGCTGAAAGTGAAGCTGCGCGACAATACAGTCATCCATTCGCACGAACCTGTGGAGGTTTTTGTGAAGGGGCCAACGATAGAAGGCTTCCATCTCAGCGGGTCAGGCAGCATCAGAGCGCTGCAGCCTGTCAACAGCACCCGGTTATGGCTGGAATCGGAAGGATCAGGCGATATACAGGTCGGTACACTTACCGCCAATGAGCTGGCCACCCGCATCACCGGTAGTGGCCGGATCGAAGTGGTGAACGGAACCGTCAACAAGGCCAGCCATAAGATCAGCGGCAGCGGGAAAATAGAAGCGACCGGCCTGCGCGCCGGCGAAGTGTACACCGAAACCACGGGTTCGGGCGATATGCGTGTATGGGCCGAAGACTATCTCGAAAGCAAGATCTCCGGCAGCGGCGATGTTTATTACAAAGGAACTCCGCAGGTAAAGATCAATATCTCGGGATCCGGAAAGATCTCGCCGATCAACTAAATTTGCCTTATGGCAAATGAATACGACCTGGTCATCATCGGTGGTGGTCCCATCGGGCTGGCCTGTGCGCTCGAGGCAAAAAAAGCAAACCTTAGCTATGTAATACTGGAGAAAGGATGCCTGGTCAACTCGATATATCATTACCCGGTGAACATGCATTTTTTCTCTACGTCAGAAAGGCTGGAGATCGGAGGCGTTCCCTTTGTTTCCAACAACCCTAAGCCAACGCGGCCCGAAGCGCTGGAATATTATCGCCGGGTGGCGGTGAATGCCGGCCTGCAGATGAAGTTGTTTGAAGAAGTGCTGGCGGTAAAGAAGCGCGATGGCGGTTTCGAAGTACAATCGCCGAAAGACAGTTACCGTTGCCGGTATGTCATCATTGCCACCGGCTTTTACGATATCCCCTACACCCTGCACGTACCGGGTGAAGACCTGCCTAAGGTGACACACTATTACAAGGACCCGCATTTTTATGCCCTGCAGAAAGTGCTGGTGGTGGGCGCCCAGAACTCAGCGGTGGATGCAGCGCTGGAAACCTGGCGCAAAGGCGCCGAGGTAACCATGGTGGTGCGGGGCCGAGATATCGGCGAAAGAGTGAAATACTGGGTGCGCCCCGATATCATGAACCGCATCAGCGAAGGGTCGATCAAAGCATACTTTGACAGCCGCATCGCTGCTATTCGCGAACGGGAGGTAGATATCGAAACACCTGACGGCATCGTTACCATTGCGAACGACTGGGTGATCGCCATGACCGGCTACGAGCCCAATCTTTCTTTCCTGAAAAAGATCGGCATCGAATTACAAGGTGATTACCGGGCGCCGGTCATCAACGAAGAAACGCATGAGAGCAATATACCCGGCATATACCTGGCCGGGGTGATTTGCGGCGGCATGAATACACACCGGCTGTTCATAGAGAATTCGCGGGTGCATGCGGTGCAGATAATAGGAGATATTTTGGGGAAACGAGCCGGGTGAGAATTCTTGGTTCACGCAAAGACCGCAAAGGAGCAAAGACGCAAAGCAAAATTGTTGATTGTTTTAAAACAAAACTGCTAACGCGCATTGAACACTGCACGATGATAAAACTTTGTGAACGTCGTATGACAATATAGCTTGCTCCTTTGCGGTCTTTGCATGAACCGGCTTTCAACGCTCTCACATTACCTGCGACAACAGCAGAATGATCAGCAGCCCACCGACCGAAATAATCGATTCCATGATCGTCCACGACAACAATGTTTCCTTTACCGTGATACCAAAATATTCCTTGAACATCCAGAAGCCGACATCATTTACATGTGAAAGAAAGAGGCTGCCTGCGCCGATCGACAATACCAGCCATTCGGGTGATACCGTTCCGCTCGCGGCGAGGGGCGCGAGAATGCCGGCGGCTGTCAGACCAGCCACGGTGGCCGAGCCCAGCATCACCCGGATACCCGCCGCCACCAGCCAGCCCGCCACCAACGGCGGAAAAGAATTACGGGTAACAAAGCCGGCTATCTCGTCGGCGATGCCGGTTTGCGTAAGTACTTCTTTCAAGGCGCCGCCCGCACCGATTACCATCATGATCATGGCTATGCTCTCCACCGCTTTGGTATAATGCGCCATTACCTCCGTCGTTCCTTTGCCTCGTCGCCAATACAAAAAATAAGAAGAAGCGGTTACAGTAAGCAGCAGCGCTACGACGGGGTCGCCAAGACTTCGCATAACCACAGACCATCCGCTTTCTGCAGGCAGGAAGCTGAGGAATGCCGCCGGTACAGCGATCAGCGCTACCGGCAGCAACGCGATCCATACACAGGTTGATACCGGGGGCAGGTCGCCGCTTGTAGCCGTGGCCGACACAGTTGCCGGGGCCATCGGTCCGCGGTTGCGAAAGCTGCGCCCGAACCATATCCCCGCCATGAATACCGTAGGCACTGCAGCGGCTAGTCCGTAGAGAATAATTTTACCGATCGACGCTTTGAAGATGGCGGCGAGTCCCACAGGTCCCGGGTGCGGCGGCAGAAAACCATGCGTTACCGATAAGGCTGAACACATGGGGATCGCCACATACAGCAGCGGCACCCCCGCACTGGCGGCGATGGTGAAGGCAAAAGGCACCAGGATCACGAAGCCTGCATTGTAAAAAAGCGGGATGCCCACCAAAAAACCCATCAGGCATACGGCCCAGGGCAATTGCTTTTTGCCGAGTCGCCTCAGCAGCCACTCGCTGATCACCGTGGCAGCGCCGCTCTGCTCCAGCAGCCTCCCCTGGATGGCACCGAAGCAGAGGATCAGGGCCATGCTGCCGAGCATGCTGCCAATGCCATCATTCAGGGCCTTCAGCATAGTAGATATGGGCATGCCTAGGGCAAGGGCCAGCCCGATTGTCACTATAATAAGCGCGATGAAGGGAATGACCTTTTTGAGGGTCAGGAGCAACAGCAGACCGAGAGCCGCGAGGATGATCAGGATCGACATAATGCTTTAAATATATCAAATTGTGTATCGTAAATCTTCTTCGTTGGTTCCTGCCCGTGGTACCGATCCTCGGGTTGCCGGTTGATCGCCGCAAAAGCGGACCAGTCGGCGCATTGGCTGGCCACCCGCATGGCCATCGCGATGGCGCCGAGGGCCGAAGCATCGACCGGCGAGGCAGGCACGTACAGCGGGCGCTGCATTACGTCGGCCATCAGTTGCAGCCAGGCTTTGCTGGCAGTGAAGCCACCGCTGGCATACAGGCTGGAAAGGGTGCCGGTCTGCCGTTCCAGCAGTTCGGCCAGCAGGCGGAACTGGAGGCAGATGCCTTCGAGCACTGCACGCCCGAAATGGGCATGCCCGTGCCGGGTGCTTACAAAATGAAAGCTGCCGCGGGCCGACGCATTCCATACCGGCGCTCTTTCACCGGCAAACCAGGGAATGCAAAGCAGTCCTTCGGCGCCCGCCGGCGTAGCCGCCAGGTCTTTCTCAAACGCCTGCATGGTAGCGGCGGGGTCGAGCCCGCCCTGCATAACATCGTGGTTCCACCATTGCAGGGCCAGTCCGCCGTTGTTCATAGGCGCTCCCTGCACATACAGCTCATCGTCGAGTATATACGTAAACAATTGCCCCGAGGGATCTCTTTCAGCCGAAGGCCGGGTAGCCCTGATGGCGCCGCTGGTG
>JAKPBL010000204.1 GCA_029778965.1 Bacteroidota bacterium | reverse complement strand
TTGCCTTCGGTGGTTTCAAGTACGGCCGTTACGGGCACTACCGAGGTTTGGGTATTCCGTTTGATGGGCAGCTCCACTTCGGCGTACATGCCCGGTTTCAGTTGTCCGTTGCCGTTAGGAACGTCCACCTCGATGGCCTCGGAGCGGAATTTCAGGTCGAGCGAACCTGCCGACCGTTGTATGATGCCTTTGAATTTTTTCCCCGGCAATGTGCTTACGTGAAATACCAGGCTGTCGCTGGCGCTCAACTGGTTGGTGAATACTTCTGGAATGTTGATGGATAAACGCAGCTTTTCTTCCTGCTGCACCACGAGCATGGGCTTGCCGTCGTTGCGGATATTGGGCCCTACCAGTGCGCCGGGATGGATATTCCTTTCCGTAATCACGCCGTCGAACGGGGCGGTTACTTTCAGGTACTGCATCATGGCGTCGAGCCCGCGGTAAGACGCTTCTTCGCCCATTACCATGGCGCTGTCGGCGATCATTTTGCTTTTGGCCATGGTGAGTTCGTGGGCCGATACAGTGCCCGGCGTTCTGCTGGTGAACAGCAATCGTTCGTAAGCATCTTTACTGGCCATGAACATAGAGTTGGCCTGCAGGTATTTCGATTGGGCGGCGAAATATTGCTGCTCCATTTCAGGCGCTTCCAGCACCATCAGCAGTTGTCCCTTTTTGACCCGCGAGCCCATATCGACCAGCACCTGTCGCACGAAGCTGTTCAGCTTGGGGAATAATTCCACCGATTCATAGGGCTTCAGCTCACCCGGCAGGTTGATGCTTGACGCCAGCGGCGTATGCGATATTTCAGTGAGTGCTATGGGTTCGGCGGCTTTGCCGGCTTTGCGTTGTGTTTTGTTTTCCGGCCGGCAGGCGGTCAGCGCAGCCAGGGCGAACAGAATGATAGTGTATTTCATGCGTTTGTTTTTTCGGTGGGTAAAAGAGAGGGGTCGGCCAGCGATGCACGGCGTTGTGCGCGG
The DNA here is from genome assembly GCA_029778965.1 of Bacteroidota bacterium. Taxonomy (GTDB): domain Bacteria; phylum Bacteroidota; class Bacteroidia; order Chitinophagales; family Chitinophagaceae; genus Flavihumibacter. The sequence goes on along the minus strand of JAKPBL010000204.1, from coordinate 11,683 downwards.
TCGAATACCTGCGGTAACACCAGCAGCGCGGCAAGGGTGGAAAAGAACAGACCGCCGATCACGGCGCGACCAAGCGGCGCCGTTTGATCGCCGGCTTCGCCGAAGCCGCTGGCCATGGGTATCATACCCGCGATCATGGCAAAGCTGGTCATTAAAATAGGCCGGAGCCGGATGCCCGCTGCTGTTACTGCGGCGCGCGACGATTCCTTGTATTCGCGGCGCAACTGTTCTGCATTGGTCACGATAAGGATGGCGTTGGCCACCGATACACCGGTCGACATGATCATCCCCATATATGATTGCAGGTTAAGTGTTGATCCCGTCAGCAGCAGCAGGCATAGGGAACCCAGTATCACGGCAGGTACCGTGCTGAGCACTACCAGTGATAAACGGAGCGATTGGTAGTTGGCGGCAAGCAGCAGGAAGATAACCAGCACTGCCACGGCAAGCCCCTGCTGCAGGCTGCTCATCGTTTCCACCAGTAAACCCGACATGCCTTTCAGTTCGGTGATCAGCCCCTTGGGGGGATCACCCAGCTCGCTGATCTTTTCTTCAACGGCGCGGGTAGCCGCGCCCAGGTCTATGCCCCTGGTATTGGCGCCGACGGTAACAAAACGCCGCGGCCCCACCCGGTCGTATTCGCCCGGCAGGGTATCTACGCTGAGGGTGGCGATGTCGGCGAGTATGGGTCGGGGTTGCCCTTTTACCAGTGGAATTTCCAGCAACTGGTTCTGGTGGTTCATCACATACTCGGGCACCTGTACCTGTACCTGGTAGGTATAAGCCACTTTCTCGTCGAGCCATTGATTTTTTTCGGTGAAGCGGCTCGATGAGGTGGCTTCGGTAATGCTGCGTGCCACCTGTACCACATCAAGCCCCATCTGGGCGGCTTTCTGGCGGTCCATGGTAATGTTGATGACGGGAAATTTCAGCGGCTGCGCAATTTGCACATCGCGCAGGTAAGGGATTTCCTTCAGCGCATGCACCAGGTTCTCTGCGTACGATTGTATCTGCTTCATGTCTTTACCCGCCACCCGCACTTCGATGGGATTGGCTGCGCCCTGGCTCATGATCTTTTCAGTAAGATCGATCGGTTCAAATGAAATGCGCGCCGATGGTATCTGCCGGCGGATGTTTTCGCGCAGGCGGTCTTTCAGCGCGTCGATGTCGTCGGCGAAAGATTCGTCGAGGTTCACCTGCAGCACCGCTTCGTGGGTTCCGCTGTTGAATATATACAGGTTGGAAGTACCGTAGCTGCTGGGAATCAGACCCACATAAGCCGAGCTGATCGCCACCTGGTTATCGGCGGTGGTATCGATGATATGCAATAGTTCCTGGAGCTTTTCTTCGGTGCGCTCCAGCCGCGTGCCATCAGGCATGCGCAACCGAAGCTGGAACTGGCGGCCATTCACACGGGGCATGAGGTCTTTTCCGATATGCTGGTAGGCCAGCGCGGCCAGGCCGATCGTGAGCAGCAGGTAGGCCGGCACAGTGAGCTTTCCATAACGCATCCAGCCCGACAGCCGGTGCATATAACGTTGCTTGATGCGTTGAAAGAAATCATTTTGCGCCGGGTGCACTTCTTCGTTGCGCTGGTGCCTGTTCACTTCATCCACTTCGTGATCGTTCAGCGCCAGGCCTGCGTGCGCATGCGCCCCGCCGTGCTTGTAGCGGAACTTCTCTTCTCTCAGCAGCCAGTTCGACAGCACCGGCACCGCCGTTTGCGCCAGCAAGAACGAAAGGATCATGGCAAAGCCGATGGCGAGCGACAAAGGCAGGAACATGGCCCGTGGTACGCCGCTCATAACGAAAGAGGGAGCGAAAACAGCGAGTATGCAAAGCAGGATCAGCAGCAGCGGGAAAGCGATTTCCACGCAGGCGTCGTATATGGCCAGCCGTTTGGGTTTGCCCATTTCGAGGTGCTGGTGAATGTTCTCGATGGTAACGGTGGCCTGGTCTACCAGTATACCGATGGCGAGCGCCAGCCCGCTAAGGGTCATGATATTGATGGTCTGGTTGCCGAGGTAGAGAAACAGTACGGTGCTGATGATCGATACGGGAATGGTGATGATCACGATCAGGCTGCTGCGCAGATCGCGCAGAAACAGCAGTACCATTATCCCGGTAAGCAGCGCGCCGAGGGCGCCTTCGGTGACCAGGCTTTTCACCGCGTTGATCACGAATATGCTCTGGTCGAATTCGTACGATACGCGGATGTCGTCGGGCAGCAGGCTTTGCATTTCGGGGATCTTGCGTTTGAGCTGCTGCACCACGTCCCAGGTGCTGGCCTCGGCCGTTTTAACAATGGGGATATATACCGAGCGCTTGCCGTTCACCAGCGCATAATCGACCGTAACATCGCTGCCGTCTGCCACGGTAGCCACATCGCCGATGCGCACCATATTGGCGCCGTTGATGAGCACTGGTATATCACTGAAATCGGCGACGTTTTTTTCAAGCGAGTTGAGCGTGGTGACATACATGGTGTTGTCGATGCGGATATTGCCCGAGGGCGACATAACGTTGTTGCGGGCAATGGCTTCTACCAATTGATCGGGCGTAAGCTTGAAGCTGCGCAGCTTGTTCGGGTCTACATTTATTATCACCGAGCGCGAGTTGGCGCCGAAGGGTGGCGGCGCCGACAGGCCGGCCACCGTTGAAAACAACGGCCGGATACGGGTAGCGGCGAGGTCATAGATCTCTTTCAGCGATTTTGAGCGGCTGTTGAAGACCAGTTGCCCGACGGGCAGCGACGACGCGTCGAAGCGAACCACCTGCGGCGGCAGGGCGCCGGGCGGAAAGAACTTCATGGCGCGGTTTACCTGCGAAGCCACCTGGGCGGCGGCCTCGGCCATATCGGTGTTCTCGTAGAAACTCAGCTTCAGCATGGTGAGACCCTGGATGCTTTTGCTGCTGATATTTTTGATGCCCGACACATACAAAAACTGGTCTTGCATGCGTGTGGCGAAAAAGCCCTCCATCTGTTTGGGCGACATGCCGCCGTAAGGTTCAATCACATAGATGGTGGGTGCATTCAGCCGGGGAAATATATCGATGGGTATGCGCGTGATGGAAAAAATGGCGAAGAGCAGCAGCCCCGTGCCGGTCACCATCACGGCTACCGGTTTTTTGAGCGCAGAAGAAACGAGCGACATAATTAACGGTTAAAAAGGGTCAGAAAATAATTCACCTGGTTGCCCGCCGCCATCTTTTGGTAGAGCGCCCGCCATACGGCATTTGACACCTGCACCTCATCGGTTTCGGCGCGGTTCAGCAGGTAGAGCGTATTGGTGAGCTCGATGATATTGGTGAGCCCGGCGGCATAGAGCGCATTCTTTTGCGTATAAGCGGCGGTGGCGGCATCTTTCTGGTAAGGCATCTCTTCCCATTTGCGAATGGCGGTTTGCAGGTTATTATCGGCCTGGTTAAACGCCTGTTGCAGGAAGACCTTGTCTTCTTCCCATCCCTGCCAGGCAAGCTGGCTCAGGGCCTGCTGCACCTGCTCGCGCAGCCGGGTACGTTTGCCGTCGGTTAGGTTATAGGTGATGCCGATGCCGGCTACATAGTTATAGCGTGCGTATGCGAAACCGTTTGCGAGTGATTTGTATTCGTCGGCCGGTGTAATGCTCGAGCCCCGCGCCCAGGCGCTTGCCATTACAGACACCTTGGGCAGCAGGTCTTTGTGAATACGGTTTTTCGCGGCCAGGTTGTTTTCGTATATGGATTGCCGGTAGCGCAGCAGCGGATGCGTGGAAAAAACCGAGTCTTGCGAAAGGTTTTCGGCCAGCACCTGCGGGATGCGCTGGTAAAGCGCAGCGTCTACGCGGATGGCCGCTGTGTCGAGCCCCGTGAAGTTCGCCAGTTGGATTTTGGCCGACTGCACGGCGTTGACGATATCGAGGAAATTGAGCCGGGCTTTTGACAATTCCGCGGCAGCGATGGCGCTGTCTACCGCGGGTTTCAGTCCCGATACCACAAAAGCGCTCACGGCGCGCAATATTTCGGCCGTGCGGTCGATATTTTTCTGCTGGATGGCTGCGAGGCTGTTGTAACGAACCAGTTCCAGGTAAGTGGCAATTACCTGGTTGCGCAGGTCGTAGCTGTTGAGCGCAAGGTTGTTTTCCTGCACGGCAACGGCGCTGGCGGCTTCCTGGTAACGTGCGGTATAGGCGCCGAAATTATAGATCTCCCAATCGGCATTCACGCCCATCAGGTTACCGAGCGCCGGTTGCGCCACGTTCCCGTCGCGTCGTCCGCCCGAAGTGGAAGGAATGAATCCCAGGGGATAATAGGATCCGTTGAGGTTGTTATTGGTGCCGAGGGCCAGCTCTTCGCCGAGGCGGATGTTGGGAAGATTATTGAACCTGGTTTCATGGAGCGAAGCGCGGGCGGCGTCGACGGCAGCTTCGCGGGTTTTCACTGAGGGGAAATGAGCGATGGTGAGATCAATGGCCTTTTGTATGGAGAGCAGCGAGCTGTCGCCGGTTGTTTGCGCAATGACGGGCAAGCCCATGCATGCGCACAAAGCGGGCAGGAGCAACCTGCCGGTAAAAAGTATCATGACAATATTTTAGGAAAGAAAATGGCGCCCGGTGGGCGTGCTGTGAGCCGGTATCAGGCAATGGCGGGCGGTCCGCGGAAATAGCAATGAAAAGCGGGTGGGAGGGGCACCGCCTCATGGTAGTGGCGGAAATAGCGATGACCGGTGTACCGGGCCGGCGGCGCGCAGGCGACCGGCGCAATGGAATAGATGGCGGAGAGTATGCAGCGTTTGTGCCGCTGTCTTTTCTCGGCATGGGGCGTGGCGGTTTCGATCACATGGTCTTTGACCGGCGCCGGTGAAATGGTAAAGCCGAGGGCCGCGGCATAACGGCGGTCGGCAATGTGGTAGCTGGCCAATGGGGGGCGGCCTGTTTTTCTTTTGAGCGTGGCAGGGGCAGGATGATCTGCGGGGGGCGATGCCAGTGTAAAGACATTGTCGGCGGTAACCTCGCTGTCGGGCGCCGGCACCAGGAAGCGGATGCCGGTAAGAACGCCCAGCAGGGCGAAGAGTGAAATAAAATGTCTGTATTGATACACGAAGCGCATGGGCAACCGCTAAATTAATTGCATTTATCGGTTATATTGTGAAAAGGGCGTTAAGCGCCGGGAAAAGGAGGTAAAGAGATATGATGCAGACATTACACAACAGAACGGTCCGGCTGGAAGGCCGGCAATTCATCATCGGTTATAACAATCCGGTGAACGGAATATATCATATTTTCTCTGCGTCGGATTATTTCCGGCAGTTATTCGGGCAAGACGACCTGCGGCTCCCGCTGGCCGATTACCTGGACGACCGCACCGCCGGCGCTTATGGTCCCGTGGTGTTTCCCGCTACCGAAACCGATTTCGTGCTGCAGGCGATCGCCCGCGCTGTGCTCGGCACTCCCGAAGAGCGGGCGCGGCTGGAGTAACGCTGCTCCCTTCCACCCGTCGGGTGCCACCCGACGGGTGGAAGGCGAGATGGCTATTTCTGAAATAGTTGGCTTTTCGGTAGTCAACGCTTACCTTTGCCACCCGCCAGAACAGGGGTCATCCAGTTCCAGGGGCCCGGGAAGTAGCGCAGGCCGGTAGCGCACCTGGTTTGGGACCAGGGGGTCGCAGGTTCGAATCCTGTCTTCCCGACATCGCCCGCCATAGCTTTAGCGAAGGCGGGCTTTTTATTTGACAACATTCCTTCTCCATTGCGAACTTCTTCGGGCGACGCCCGACAGAAGTTCGATATTGACGCCTATTTGTCAGTATAGTGCTGTTTATAGTTACGAATTATCGTTAGCGAAAAGTCACTTAATTGCACTTGTTCTCCTGGCCAAACCTTTAAAGAGGCGAACATGTTGACAGGATTCGAATCGGTTTAATGTCCTTTCTTCGGGTGACCAACCGGGCCGTATTGCATATTGGCGAATGGCATACGTATCCGTTTGGTCCCAATACGCTCAGGCCAACAGACGCAGCGGCCATCCGGAAATGTAAGAAGGCATTCGATGGATTGCAGACACCGTTGCAGGATTTCCTGATGATCCTTACCCGGACGATATCTTTCCTTATGTGTATCAGGGCCGGCCGGCTCCTGGCGGGAGGCTTTTAAAATCCGCCATATCTGCCATTCCAGGCATAGTTGTGGAGGGTTTTAATTTTTTATATTCCTCCATAAGTAGTATAAATTGTATATTTGTGGAGGATTATAAATTCCGAATGGAAACAATTATCGGGCGGGAAGAGGAAAAAAAGATCCTCAGTGATGCTTTGCAATCCAAGGATGCGGAGTTGATTGCTGTTTACGGAAGAAGACGGATTGGAAAAACGTTCTTGATCCGCAATCATTATGACAAACATATTCTGTTTGAGCTAACGGGGGTACACGGAGCGAGCCTGAAAGACCAGTTACACAATTTCAGCCTCGCACTGCAGACCTCCATGGCTATTCCTGTGGCGCCAGTTGATCCCAAAAACTGGATCGATGCATTCAGCCTGTTAAGCGGTCACCTAAAGGCCCTCCTTAAAAAGGAACCTGCGGTGGTCCTTTTCGATGAGCTTCCCTGGCTTTGCACCCCGAGGTCGGGGTTCCTCCAGGCCTTTGGGCATTGGTGGAATACCTGGGCATCCCGTCACCCACTCATGAAAGTAGTTATTTGCGGATCGGCAGCGTCATGGATCATCCGCAATATTATCAATGATCGTGGGGGATTACATAACCGCGTGACACAGCGCATCCGTCTTTTGCCTTTCACTCTTGCCGAAGCGGAGCATTTTCTTCTTCATCATGGAGTAAAGCTAGACCGGTACCAGATCCTGCAACTTTATATGGCGATGGGCGGCATCCCGCAGTATTTAAAGCAAATAAAAAAGGGGGAAAGCGCCGCGCAGTCTATCGACAGACTCTGTTTCACGACAAGCGGTATACTCAAAACTGAATTCGATGATCTCTACCGATCCTTGTTTGCACATGCAGAAAATCATGAAGCGATTGTCAGGGTTCTTTCTAAAAAGGCAAAAGGTATGACGCGGGCGCAGATCATCGATGCCTGTGGTTTTACTACGGGTGGATGGACCACTGAACTCTTTGACGAACTGGAACAGTCGGGCTTCATCACCCAGTATATACCATTTGATCGCACAGTAAGAGATGCCATTTATAAATTGTCCGATGAGTATAGCCTGTTCTACCTGAAATTCATCGAAGGAGCGCGGGCTACCGGCGCGGGAACCTGGCTTCGTCTTTCACAAACGCAATCCTATACCAGTTGGAGTGGTTTTGCTTTTGAAGCGGTGTGCCAGAAACATGTGGATGCCATCAAGCAGGCCTTGGGAATCGCCGGCGTATATACCGAAGCATCGGGTTGGCGTTACCTGCCTAAAAATGGAGAAAAAGGCGCCCAGGTGGATTTGCTGCTTGACCGCGCTGATCATTGCATTAATTTATGCGAGATGAAATTCTCGGCCGGTGAATTTGCTATCGAAAAGAAATACGCGGGTGAACTGGATAGCAAAATACAGGTATTCAAAGAGCAAACGAAAACAAAGAAAACGATCTTTCCAACCATGATCACTACGTATGGAACGAAACAAAATATTTATTACACCGGCCGGATCGTTTCAGAGATAACCATGGAGGATCTGTTCAAATGGCGGCTCTGAACTGGATAGGCCCCGCTGTAACCCCTCCAACTACATTTCATAAAATGATTCATTGGGTAGCTTGGCCGGTACCTGGTCGGCGCCAATCATTTGCAGCAGGTTGATCTCAATGGTTTGTGCAAGCGACGTCATAGGTGTGTCTACCGGTGTGTTCTCGAAAGGGTCCTGCATCAGGATGGCCGTTTTCTCAATTGCAATGAACATTACCGGAAGCAGGATGGTGGTAGTGATCTCCAGCCTGATCTTTGCGTCATCCAGGCTGAATGGAAGGATGATGGCAAAAAGATAAATGAGGGTATGCACCAGCAGGCTGTAAGATTTGGGAAATACCGTGTTCTTTATTCTTTCGCATTTTCCCATGCTGTCGCACAGCCTTGTCAGTGTTTCGTTCAGTTGCACCTGCCTGAACTCGGAGATCAAACCCTTTGATACCAGAAGCTGAATATCGTCGGCATGTTTGTCGAGCAATGCATTGGGAATATTCATTGCCTGGATTTGTTTTTGCTGAAGATAATCTTCCACTCTTTTTGAGAAAGGAAGCCGCCTTAACGATTCTCCCAGCGCGTAGTTCCAGATGATCTGGCGTTCAGCAAAATCACCTATGTATTGCCTCGACTCATCCGGGATGAACTGGGATAATTGTCTTATAAACGTTCTGGAATCATTTACAATGGCTCCCCAAACAATCCGTGCTTCCCACCATCGTTCATAAGATTGCGAGGTCCTGAAAGCCAGCAGTAAAGAAACAGCCGTTCCCACAATAGCCGGAATGCCAAGCGGCAGGTGAATGCTGGCAAAAAAGGACTTTTCGTCAAAAAAACCTATCACGACGGCAAAAGCGCAAATAAGTGCAACCTGCCACTTTATAAGGTTGACAAAATACCAGATGGATATTCTTTTGTTTAACAGCACAGATTAAGTTGTTTTAACCTCGTAAAGAAATGCTGTTGAAGAACCCTGGCTGGTGTAACAGGCTGGCTAAACAAAAGAGACAGGTGGAACATCTATTGATCTAGGGGTGAATAACAAACAAACCGGTTAAATGCTTTAATTGCCTGGCACAACATTAAAATATCATGCCAGCAGGTTGAAAAGACAATACCGAATGAACATCCAATTTTATAACAGCCGCTAAAAAGGTCAGACCTGTCAGTGTCCAATACAAAAAACGTTTCTTTCACATTTACCGGCGCTTTTTTGAGTTGCCCCGGATGAGACGGCCTGTAGCGTTTTATATGCGATGGCTCAGATGATATGGGTAAACATTTTCCTGGTAGCGACTTATTCCCGTTGCCGGTGACGGGCATGGAAATGGATGAGCAGGTGTACAACCATTCATGTTACAAAACCTTGTTTATGGCAAAGTATTCTAAAGGCGCCCAGGAAAAAGTCAAAAGGGCGATGCACGAAAGAAAAGAGGGTACGCTCAAGAGCGGCCGCAGCGGCAAAAAAGTGACCAGCAAAAAACAGGCGATCGCCATCGGCTTATCGGAAGCAAGAGAAGCGGGTGCAAAAGTGCCGAAAAAGAAAACGGCGATAAAAAAGACAGCTAAAAAGGCAACACCCAAAAAAGCATCCAGGAAATCGGCACCCAGGAAAACAGCAACAAAAAAACCGGCAGCAAAAAGCCGTGGGTGATTAAAGGACCGTTGAAGAAACAGGGCGGATAGAATTTCTCAACTCCTCTATCAGGCTCTCGGGCGTACCGGTGCCCTGGGTCAGCCAGTCGACTACGATCGCTTCAACAATTCCTTTGTATTGATCAGCCGGTCGGAGAGATGCGATGATGTCTTTTTTGATGACCTGGCTTACCCCGTCTAATGCCAACAGGGCCCGGTTGTTTTGGGGAAGATGGGGCAGTTCTTCGTGCAGTATCTTAAGGTCTTTTAATGCCCTTACGGCGATATTGCATTCCATGGATAATTTTGTTGGTTTGCTGCAATGTTACTCGATTTTGTCCTAGTATTTGGGTATTTTTTAAAAATATGCAGTAAGAAATTTTCATTGTTTGAACAAGATTTGCTACTGGGTATTTTTTTCCTCTATGAGCGTATATGAGCATGCGGGCTTCTGCATAAAAGTGTTGCAGGAACACTATGCAGAAGGTAGTTCTACCGCCGGCTGGTTACCTGCCTTTTCGTTTGCAGCAGCGGTAATAAAACGGAGAAAACAGCATCGACATGTTCGTTGTTCATTTCGGCGGCGCCTGTTGCCTGCGATCGTATTTTTTATCCGGGTTGCGCATGTGGCGCATCTACGGGTTTGGATTGGGAAGAACCCTTTCTGCCGTAGAAAAATGGATAATACGATAATCGAGAAAACAGAAAGAGAGCACGAAGAGAAGCAGCAATGCGATCGGCAGCGAGTTTTGGTAGATGCTGCTTATCCATTCCCCTTTTTTAACAGGCCAGGGTGCGCCTTTCCTTGCCGGATCGGGCTCGCGGCCCACCTCGTCTTCATATATGAACCTTTTTCCACCAGGTTGCGAATCGTGTACCATGTGACGGTAAAAAAAAGCCGCCTCAGCAATGGAGGCGGCTTACAGGTACCAGGTACCGGTCTACTGCTTGACTATTTTCATCGTTTTACGGAAGTTGTTTCCATCGACCCTGATCAGGTATATGCCGGGTCTCAGGTGCTGCAGACTGACGGTTTGCTGCAGGGGCGTGTTGCCTTTGGTAAGGCTGATGCGTTTTCCCGTTTGGCGCCCGGTGGCGGAGAGAATGCTTATTTCAAAACGGCCTGTAAGGGTAGCCGGCAGTTGCAACTGTACGGCATCGGGCGTTGGATTCGGGAACAGCCGTATGGAAGTAAACCTGTCTTCGTCCGCCATCGGCGAAGTTTTTGCCACGGATGTTTCCGACACCGGTGCGCTTCTGCGGGCGCCGGAAGGAGCTGTTTGAAAAAGATGGGTATAGGGCACGATTACTTTGGCGCTGCCTGGCGGTGTCCAGCGGAATACACAATTCGCGCCGCCATTGCCCTGAAAATATTCCAGCTTGATGGCGATGTAGCTGTTGGCAGGCAGCGTAATAGAGCCCGTTGCTTCGGTGGTACTTTGGAAAATAAAATTGTTGATGACGGTATCGTTGGTGTTGAGTATAAGGCGCGCACCGTCGTCGCTGGTGATGGAGAATTGATAGGAGCCGGCGCTGTCTGTTTTGATAAATCCATGCCAGCGGGCCGACCATTGTGTTTGCGGAATACCGCTTCCCGGCGAGGCGGTTCCCCAGTTGAAATTAACGGCTGAATCCACCCTGGTCAGTGCAGGGCTGCCGGTCAGCGTGCGGTTGGTGAAGAAATCAGCGGTAAGGCCGTAAGAGGGCGCCGCGTTGACGGTCACCTGAACAGTATCGGAGGCCGTTAATCCGCCATTGTCGGTAACGGTCAGTATGAATTGATAGGTGCCCTGGGCAAGTCCCGTGAGTTGGGTGGATGCCGAGGTTGGGCTGACGATGGTGGCAGACCCGCCGGATAGCTTCGTCCAGCTATAGCCGGTTATAGTGCCGTCGGGGTCGCTGCCGCTGCCGTGCAGCGTAGTTGAATCGACGGGTAAGGTGATGCTGATATCGGAACCGGCATTTGCAGTGGGCGGCAGGTTGGCACCGCGCTGGTTGGTGTACAGAAGGAACCATTGGTAGATATTGACCGTCAATCCGCCTACTGTATCGGTAAAGGCCGGGTTGTAGGTTTGTGTCCATGCATCGTGTCCGCCACCGGGAAAAATGGTTTTCTTGGCCAACGGCACCGGTGGAGTAATGGGTGAGGTTGGGTTGTTGATCCGGTTGATGGTAGTGGTGGTGCCGTAATAGGAAACAGCAGGGTCACCCTGGTTGTGCGTACCCCAGAAGGCCATGTTCTCACTGGCAATTTTATCTGCGCCCGGCTGGTTCGGTGCGCCGGGTGCGGAAATCGTCAGCACGGCGGCTATTTTCCTGATGTTATTGTACTTGGCGGCCGCTGTATCTGTTACATAATTGCGTACCTGGCCACCGCCCATACT